>JBCCEG010000318.1:0-2341 GCA_039030455.1 Myxococcota bacterium
AGGCGCCTGCTCGTGAGTCCGGCTTCGCCGGAAGGTGGATTCTTGTCTCTCGTATTTACACATTATAGTTGAGCAAAAAGTTTTTTGGGCGTATTGTTTAGCGCGCGCGTTCCCGCCCCGAAGGGGTCGGGAAAGCGCGCTTTTTGCTTGATTTCCGATAAGATGGCGGCATCGATTAACATAATTAAGAATACCTACTTTGAGAAGTATGAGACCCCAATCCGAGTATAGCTCGTTGCCTGCAACGCGGACAGCAGCTCCCCTTCCTTCGGAACCGGCACGCGCTGAACAGCTATACAGCCACAATAAAAATACCGAAACAAAAGAGTTCACCAAATACCTTTATTACGGAGTCAACCAATTAAAATCAATTGGCGGAGCGCCCGGTCGGCAAAATGCGCCCGAAACTTGACAAATCAGGCGAAATTATAGGCTTTTTTGGCCAACGCACTATATATGTGCGGTCTTTTAGAATAACCAGTCGAAAACGCAGGCTTCCAAAGGGGATGAGGGTTCGCTTGCCGACGTGGGCGCTGTCTGCTCTGCTATTTGCGACAATACACTCCGCTGATGGTCTGCTCGCAGCTCTGCGATCTGCTGTTTATATTCAAATACCCGGGCGTGAATACTTGTGGCTGAGGTGTTTGCCTGAAATACCTGGCGCCGAACGTCCATGCGGTTGCTTACTACAGCAGCCAATCATTTCATGGCGCCATAGTATTCGGCAGTATCTTGCGCGGTACCTATACACTCACGAGCTTGGCGTAGCTGGCGCAGAATTTGCCATTGGGCGTGCTGTATTTCGTCACTGGGTGAGAGCTTGGACAGATCAAGGGTGTTTAAGTACCGCTCATCTTCACCGAGACGAGTGTCTAATGTTTTCAAGCGGTCGAGAGTCTTTTGCCGTTGGAACATGGACAAATTCCACGCGGTTAATCCGCCAGCAATTGCGCCTCACTTCTCCCCTCCCCTCCCTACGCGCAAAGCGCGAGTCGGGGCGGGGTCGGCGCCCTTGGCTTTCGTGCCAAGCTCTTTGGCGGACTTAAACGCTTCAGAAAACAAAGATCTTGAAGTAGGCATATGAACCAATGGGCGGCTGTCATGTATGTAGGGCGTTATTGGCGTATTGTATCGAGTGCCTACTGCGTGCAAAAACGAATTCCAAGAATACTGGTTCTGCAGGTTCAGCCGTGAGGTGCTAAATAACAGCAGACGCCAACGTATATACGGTCCCATAACGAAAAGGTAAGGCATAATGAGCATAAACTCCCACAGAGACATCTCGAGAGTGCATTCCCGGGAAAGTGCGCTTGGGTTAGGTTTTTGGCCTCCCTCAGAACGCGGCGTGCACATCTCTATGCACCGCGCTCCCACCGATGGCAATGCTGGTCGCGAATGAAATGAGCGACCAGGGTACTCCGATTAATAGAAGGATTTCTGAGATTCATCTCCTCTCAGGGATTTTAGTAAGGCAATCATCGTTTTAGAAGAGTTCCGTTGTCCTTTTTTTTCTTTCGGTCCTTTTTGGGATGTCTCTTCGTACCGATCTTGCATTTGCCTTGCGTCATTGCGCCTCTGACCTTAGGGATTTTTGAGGATCACTCCGCGTCCACTTCTCCCCTTTCCGAAGGAACCCGTTCGCCGCCGCTCGGTGTCGGACGCCGTCCACTCGCTCCCCCTCCGGGGGGCGAGGGAGGGCGCCAGCTTCGCTGGCGCCCCGAGGGGTCGGGGGGGATAAAGAAACCCGCCCCAACCACTCTCAGGCGTAGCCTGTCCTCCGGTTTATTTCATAAACACGGAGTACAGCCGTAGCCTGAGAGCGGAGTCGCGCAAGCGCTGGAGTACTCCGCGTCCACGGAGTGGACCGGAGGGGAGGGGTCAGCGCTTCGCGACCGAAGGGGCGGGGGGGGATAAAGGACGCGGCCTTGCGCCAGCAGTTTTTCGGATCTTATCCAGTAAACCCTTCGCGGGGGCTCGTTGGAGCTCCCGCCATCTTCTCGGTGATGCCCCGTACATTACTAAATCTATGCCCCCTTGTATATACTTTCCTCGTATTGCGCCAGCGAAGCTGGCGCCATAGGGGCGATGGTGGTGTCCTTTTGGGGCAGTATGGGTAGATTTTTCCGGGTTTCGCTCGACTTCCCCTCAGTGCAGCTTCGCTGCACAAGTGCTCGTCTCGCCTCCCTCAGATAACTTAGGTGTATTTCCTCTAGGATCTCGATTCATTCAATCCAATACGTTGTAAGTGGAATCGACTTAGAATGGCGCCAGCGTCGCTGGCGCCGAGGTAAAGTTCATACAATAGCCTAGCTCTTACGATTAAGCGGCGGGAAAACCCCCC
>JBCCEG010000319.1:0-2333 GCA_039030455.1 Myxococcota bacterium
ATTTCCAGGGCTGGCCGCGGAAACCAGGAAACACGGGGTGAAGCTTTGGATTGCGACGCCCCGGCAGTGCGCGAGGTTCCGCCGGAAAGGAGAGACGAAATTTTGGTGTGCGGCGGCTTGACGCCGCACACCAAAGCGCTGCGCGCGTTCGTTCGCGGGCTTTGGAAAAGATGTGGGTAATAGCAAGGCCCCCGAGCAGGGGCGGGAATCCAGAAAACAAGGGAGTGGCGAATGCACGGTGGGTTGTCGATTTTGTAACATTATTTTTTGGTATTGGTATTACTTGTTGGGATTGGTATCGGGACATGAGAAATACCCACTATGGGGAGTTGGGGGACAACCGCTTCAGTTCTTTTTTTCCTTGGTTGCCGCCTTCTTTTTTTGCTTATTTTGCTTGCCCTTGTCGTTGGATCCGGCGGTTTGTTTTGGCTTGGGCGAAGCGTACAGGTCCCGGTACCACCCGCCACCCTTCAGGTGGAACGCGCTTCTGCTGATCGATTTGGCCAGCGTGCCTTGCTTGCCGCATGTGGGGCACTTTTTCGGAGCGGCGGCATGGATCTTTTGCAGCGCTTCGCATGTTTCACCGCAATCGCTGCAGTGGTACTCATAGATAGGCATTGCGATTCCTCTCTCATTGCTTGCTTTCACATGTAAGCATGCCGCGCCGCTGGGTCAAGCGAGGGCTACGCGATTTACGGGTTGGGAAGAAGAGAGTCACGAAGCGCTTTGGTGTGCGCCGGCTTGACGGCGATTTCCCTTGGGCGCCGCATTGCGCGGGCCGCCTTCGTCCGGCATGCTGCTATGGTGCTAGGCCGGGGTTCGCGGGGTTTGCCGACTAATCCCATGAATCCTGGTAGGGGATAGGGATGAAAGCAGGACGGATTGGGTTGGCATGTGCCGCGATGTGGCTGTGGGCCGGTGTTGGCATCGGCGCGGATCGGGCTCCGACAGAGAAGCGACCGCCGTTGCGGCAAATGATAACGAGCAAGGCGCGTGGCGGCATTGTTCACCTGCAAGAGGATCGCACGGCTTTTGCCGTGGGGGTTGACGCAATCTACGGGCATCCTATCGGACCCTACTTTGTCATGGGCGTGGGCGTGGCACCGATGTACTTCCACGAAAAAGTAGCGGTGAACCCCCCTTTTTCCGAAACCGAAGTCACGTTTACCCACGGGACCACCGTCGTCAGCCACATCAGCCAGACGCATGTGACGGATCGATCGTTGCTGCTGCAATCGGGTTTGCATCTCAAGGGGCGTTTGCCTCTGTGCCCCGGTTGCGGCAATGTTGCCGACATCTACCTTGCTTCGTTAGTGGGTCCCGTATGGCGCAACGGGGATTGGATGCCCGGCCTTGGGTGCGAGATCACGGCGGGCTTGGAAATCTTTGGCACCAGGGGCCTGGCGGTCGTGGTCGAAGGCGGTTGGGGCGGCCATGTGTTTTTTCATCATGCGTGGGCTCCCATGTGGCTAATGAGTTTGGGCCTGGCGTATTTGTTCTAGTGTCACGGATTTAGGGATTGGATGGATTGCATGATGAATGATTGGGACGAAACGCGGGATTTTTCCACTTTGTCATTCCCGCGAAAGGTTGTCACCCCTGCCCCCGAGCAGGGGCAGGAATCCACTCTCCGACATCCAACTAATCTCACCAATCCGCTTAATCTGTGTTCAGGCTTGGACAAAACAGCAGTGGAAGAGCTGTTAAACGCTCTGCAGCAAGGGAACCTGCGTGCCGCTTCGCGGGGGGATGACGGGATCTGGCGCGTGGAACCGCGAGTCAAGCAAGGCATCTTGCAGGCGTTTCGCATGGGGAGCTTGACCGTCAGCCAAGCGGGGTGTTTAACGTTCGTGGATAAAGATAACCTGCCACCGCAACGGTTCTCTGCTGCCCCTTGTCATCCTGAGTCTGTCCTGAATGCAAGTGAAGCCCCCTCTCGTCGTCCTGACGAGCGGAGCGACGACGGCACTCCTCTTTGTCATTCCCGCGAAAGCGGGAATCCAGGCCAAGGGGAAGGTGTTGAGCAAGCCGCCCATGCGGACAAAAACGATCGTTCTGATCTAGGTCCCCGCTTTCGCGGGGACGACGAAGTGAGCGATCAAAACGAGACTGGCAGCCTTGCCTCTTCAACGTCATCGTCCCGAAACACCCAAGCAAACAAAGAGGCTTCGCCTCGGGTTGTCCCCGGGGGGACGGCGGTGCGGCGGGGGGCTTATTTAGGACCTGGCGTGGTGGTGATGCCACCGGCGTATATCAACGTGGGGGCGTACGTGGATGCAAACAGTCTGGTGGATTCCCATGCCTTGGTGGGTAGCTGCGCGCAGGTAGGCAAG
>JBCCEG010000320.1:0-2326 GCA_039030455.1 Myxococcota bacterium
CGATGAGGCGCTATCCGCCGTCGACGCACGCGGGCTCGCGCCAACGGGCGCCATCCAGACCGACCGCACGGCGCCGAGCCCGCGGAGCGCCGCCAGGCCGAAGGCGCCTGCGGCGGCGGCCAGCGCCAGCGCGCGCGGAATCCCGGGCGGCGCCTCCCAGAGCGGCGCCCACTCGGTGATGGCCGAACGATCGAGCGTCCAGGCGTGCAGCAGGAACTGGCCGTAGACCGGCCCGAAGGGATTGATGCGCACCACGCCCGCCACCATCGCGACGGCCGCCAGCGCCTGTCGCCCGGCGCGCGCGCGCGCGCCTTCGAAGGCAGCCGCCAGCGCGTAGAGGCCGACGGCCATGGCGCCCATCACGAAGCCGCCGTGCGCGTTTCCCCAGAAGATCGCGAAGACGACGAGCCCCGCGAGATGCCCGAGTTCACTCCGCCCGCCGGCGCCGCGCGCGAAGCGTCCGGTGCGTACGCTCTCGAGGACCCAGAGCGTGTAGGCGAAGCCGACGAAGGAGAACACCTGCGCCCGGACGGTGGTGATCCAACCGATCAACATCACGGGTGTCAGCAGTGTCGCCAGCAGCGCAGCCGTCCACGGCGGATGCAACGCGTCCGCGCCCTCGCGGTGCGCGCGGGAAGCGGCGGCGGCGAGCGCGATCGACGCGATCGCAGCGGCCGATTTCAACAACGAGAGCGCGCCGGCCCCGCCGCTCCACAGCACGAGGTAGAAGACGACGCCCGCCAGCCACTCGTGGTCGATCCACGGCCGCCCCTGCGCGGTGAAGGAAAAATCCTCGACCCGCGGCACGTGCCCGGCCTCGAAGAGCACCGCGCCCACCGAGAGACGCCCCCAGAGATCGAAGTCCGCGTGTTCCACGCCGACCACGGCCGCCAGCAGCACCGCGCACGGCAACCCGATGACGATGGCGTCGCGAATCACGTCGCCGTCGAAGTCCGGCGCGGGACTTTATAAGACCCCAAACCCCAGGTCAGGCTCCACGAAGGGCTTGCCGTGGCCCCTCGTATTGCATTACATTCAAAGGGCATTGGTTTTTGTTACTCTTGAGCCCAGAGCACGGTATTGCTGGCAGGCTATGGTCTTCATTTCTACATTCGAGCAAAGACAAATTGCCAAGACTCATGCATGACATTAGAAGGGTAGGCGATGCACCGTTGTCCACTGTTTGCTGCAGCTCCTCAATATCTGGTGCATTGTACATATACTTGAATAGTCTTTGTTTTGGTCCTCTTCTGCGGCTGCATAGGGGTAGCTCCTGAGGTCCGTCGCAAGCATCGGCTGGGATCACTGGAAGTGGTCTTGCCGGAGAGACGAGCGCTGTGGTGATGACGGTATCGTGTTGTTCCTTGCCTTCTGCTTCTTACACCCTCTTGCCTTGCTTGAACCAATCCAAAAGTGAAATTGTTTTTGCTCATTTGGTATTAGTGTGGATGGAACACCTGCATTTCCTCACAAGTTAGCACTGTGTGAATTGGACGTACTGGAGGTGAGGTCACAATGCATTTGTTTCTTCTAGAACTGCAAGCTAAATCTTCGTTTCGAATACTGTGTCCAGTGCAAAAGAGACTCTGGCTGCTATGCTTCATGAGGCACCTTTTCAGAAGTTGTTGGTCTCACAGGAGTTTAATTTCATGTTTTTAGTGATTTTGAGACATCCTTTGCTTCGCTTGTTGTGTTGTATGCTTGTGTCTGCTCTATGTTTCTCTGCACTGTGTCTCTACAGGAGTGCCTCTCTCATTTTCTTTTACATTTCCCTGCTATCATTTTCATTTTTCATTTCTTATCCCAAGCACCCATGCCTGTTTCTGGGGAGTTAATATCCATGCAAGGGAGTGGGAAAATGACAGGCATTCCGTTACGGGTTTCCCCCTTGGGATGGTGGGTAAAGAAGGGTTGATGGCGGCCTCCTGTAGACTGGTCCGCAGTGGTTGCAATACGAAAAATGTTCACAGTTCACGAAGCTTCAACAGCACATGTGTACGGCAAATCGCACAAAGTATCATAGCACTGCCTCTCACTTTGCGTCATGTTCATACCGGATACCAATGGAACTTTCTGGATTTGTATGGAGCATCATATGCACGTCAACACATGGCACATCTGTGAAGCGACTGCACACGCTCAAACTCATGGCCCCTAACCACCATGGAATCACCTGTATCATGGTCACAATTTTGTTTGATAGGATTGTAGTCTCATGAACTGCCTTCTCTCTTCCAAACAGATGCCCCAGCTGCCTGGAATTAGGCATGGAGCTTCCTGGCAACGTCACATCATGGGCATCAAGCACCACAGTACAGGAGACGCA
>JBCCEG010000321.1:0-2314 GCA_039030455.1 Myxococcota bacterium
CCGTGTTACTTCCTCCCCGTTCCCACCGGCGCCGTCCTCGGGGACGCCAACCCCATGCATCCAAACGCCCGCGATTGGGGCGTCCCCGTCGGTCCCCGTTCCCCAGCCCAACAAACCGCGTGCACCCTCATCGGCGAGCCACGCCTGCAACAGGGCCTGCCCAACAACGCCACGCAAGAAACCGCGCGCGGTTTCGATCCCCTGGCCAAGAAAGCCTTTGTCGTCACCGCCGACAGCCGCACCTGCCGACAAACCCTGCTGGCCGGACGGCCCGCCCTGCTCCACGACACGGATAAAACGGCAACGCCGCGCGGCGGCTTCGGAGTGGCGGCCGAAACCGGCCGTGCCACTCCCACCGCTAAAACCAACAAGGCCCTCGCGCAAGCTCAGGTCGATAGCCGCTTCGCCAAAAAGCAGCTGGAGGCCGACACACTCACCTGCACCGTGCTGGGAGACGCCTCGCTGGTGCCCGGCGAGGTGCTGTTGCTGCAGTGCGACGCCGCCACCGTCGCGGGGCGCTGGTTCGTGCGCGAAACTCGCCATCTAGGACAAGGCGGCGCCTACACCACCGAGCTGGCCCTCGTCCGCAACGCCGCCGAACCCCCCAAAAAACTCGCTAGGGGTGCCGCGGCCACACCCGCGAGCGTCCCTAAGCGCGCGCCCGTCAACCGCAAACCGGTTGCGCCCAAACGCGAGCTCAAGCACATCCGCGTCGCCGAGGGCGGCAGGCTGGTGCAAACACACATTTATGAATGATGAATTATGAATTATGAGAAACTAAACATCATGATAAAAGAAATTCATAATTCATCATTTATAATTCATAATTACCCAACATGACAATGCAATACAACAGCCTGTACGCGGGCATCGTTGCCGATAACAAAGACCCCAAACGTCTGGGCCGCGTCAAGGCCCGCGTGGGCATCCTGGGCGACGCCTTCACCTCCCACTGGCTTCTCCCCGCCGGCGCTGTCGCCGGGCCAAACTGCGGCGGATTCTACCCTCCGCCACCGGGCGCGGGCGTGGTCGTCCTCTTCGCCGAGGGAGACCCGGAAAACGGCTGGTACATCGGCGGTTTTTGGGCCGAACCCGGCAAGGTCAACGAAGTTCCCAAGGCCTTTCAACGCGTTCCACCCACCAATCAAGGCTATCAATCCCCCAAGGGCCATCTGCTGGAGTTCGATGACCTGCCCGCCTCCGCCGGAGTCCGCCTGACTTCCAAGGGAAAACACGCGTTCGTGTTGGACGATGCCAAGAAACGCGTGGTCCTCTCCTCCTCCGGTAACGCGAAAATCACGCTGGAACCTCAAGGGGGCTTGCTGGCCAAATCTTCCGGCAACGCGACGGTAACGCTAGACCCCCAAGGGGGATTGCTAGCTAAATCCTCCGGCAATGCGCGCGTTCAGCTAGACCCCCAAGGGGGTTTGCTAGCCCAATCTTCCGGCAACGCGAAAATCACGTTGGACCCCCGGGGCACCGCCACCGTGCAATCGGCCGCCGGTGTCAAGGCCGTGTTGGACAAGGGCGTGACGCTTTCCGCGCCAAACGGCGCCAAAGCCACAATCAGCGCCAAGGGGGATATTCAACTCAAGGACCCAAGCGGCACCACCGCCGTCACCATCCAGGCGGGAAAGGTCACCGTCACCGCGGCCGCGACCGTCAAACTCAAGGCCCCCGCCGTGTCCGTCGATGCCGCCAAGGTGAGCGTGGGCACCGCCGCCGCGCTCCACCCAGCACTCGCCGAGAATCTGGCCACCCTCTTCAACACCCACACACACGGAACCCCCGTGGGACCCACAACGCCGCCGGTCGTTCCCATGGTCCCCGCCGCTATCGGCTCCGCAACCGTCACCGTCGCAAAATAATGATGAGACCATAAATATCATGATAAAAGAAACTCATAGTTCATCATCCATCATTCATAATTCCTCCTCGGACCTCTTCGCGCTCGCCTTGCGGCACTGTCACGCCCGCATCCGCGACCGCCAAGGGCTCTCCAGGGCACAAGCCTTTCAAGAAATTCTCAAACTGCTCTTTTGCAAAACCCATGACGAAACCCATGGCACCGGCACCGCGTTTCGCGTGGACGCCGCTGATTCCGACAACAAAACCGCGTCCGCGCGCTTGATCGAACGTCTCAACACCCTCTTGGGCCGCGTCAAGGCCCGATACCCCACCCTGTTTCGCCCCGCCGACGCCTTCCAACTCGACCCCGATGTGCTCACCGAAATCGCGGCTCAACTGCAAAACCATCCCCTGTCCGGCAGCGACGCGGATGTGGAGGGAAAGCTCTATGACGAGATGGTCGGAG
>JBCCEG010000322.1:0-2311 GCA_039030455.1 Myxococcota bacterium
GGCGGACAGAGCGGGCAAACAGAGCGGGCAGACAGAGCGGGCAGACAGAGCGGGTGAGAGTTGGCGATGAGCGGCTGAGGGCTGACAGAGATGCTGGGAGCGGGTAGAGGACGTGCCAGGGCGAAAAGTCACGAAGGAGGACGGAGGCCGAACACAGAGGACAAACATTTTTTGACTTCAGGAAACCTTCCAGATGTCCTAGTGTAAGGCTGACTCTCAACCATGCAGATAGCAAGATAAAAAAAAAAAAAACTCGCAACAAGTTCTTCAACTTCAATATTCAATCTCTTGACTTTCCCAGGTTTCTCGTCGCCGAGCTCCCCCATTCCCACAGCGCAACGGGATCTTTCCAACTCCACCCGTGCGCGCCACGATGCCGCCCGCATTCTCGTCTCCCTGCGGAGTGGCGTACTACCTCCAACGTCGTAACCCGCACTCACTTTGCAACAACATACCTCCACCACGACAACTACACCGCCGTTACCGCGCCCGCATAACCGCGCTGGACGTGCGCCCACCCACCACTCCCGTGCCGGTCGATACCTCCACCCAAACGCCAACTTCGACATCGCCTGAAACCTTGCGCACTCGCCATTCAGCAGAGGCGTACGGCTTCCTGCATGTCGCGACGATATCATCCGCCCACGGGCTGAACGGCGCCGTCAAGGTCACCACGCACACGGACTTCCCATCCTACCGTCTCTCCCCGATCCCCACTTCCACGCTACCTCCTGCTCCCCGGCCGCGTGTATCCACGGGAGACCACTGTGGTTGCCGCACGCCCTGCATCCCGAGACGGCGTCTGGATCGTGCATCTTTCCGGCGTCACGTCTCGCGAAGCAGTACGTTACAAGCGTCTCATCGGGGCCCATATCTACACCCGCACCGCGCATCTTCCACCCCTCGCACGTGGCGAGTTTGTCGCCGCTTCCCTCGTCTCCCTTCGCGTCTCACAGCGCTTGCAAAACCCTGACGAAGAAGCCGTGCATTACCGAGCCGACACCAAGCACGGTGGCGCAGTAGAGGGGGGTGCTCCTATTGGCATCGTGGAACTCGTACACTCTGCCTCCTCCAACGCTCGATCCGCTGCGGCGCGGGTCGCTAACGACGTGCTTCAAATCGCGCTCTTTACGCACCCACAGTTGAACAACGCCGCGGCGTTCGATCTCGATCGTTACGACATCCCCGAAACCGCGCCGCGTGCGCTCATCCCCTTCGTCAAGCAGATCGTCCCTGTGGTTGACATAACGTCTGCAATAATTATAATCGACCCACCACCGGGCCTTCTAGAGGCCACGACGACGACAACGCCTACCACGGGCCGTGTAGCCCGAAGGCGACAAACCCCCCGGGCTTTGCTCCCGCCCGCCGCAACAAGCTCAGAAGACTGTGATGATGGCGAAGGACGCGTAGAGAAGCGCTAACGGGTACCATACCAACCAAAATTGTTGATCCATTTGTAAGACGGCCACAAAGATCTTGGCGGCTGTCGTCGAGCTCCACGCGATACAACCGCCACCGAGCAGCGCCCCGAGCAGCCGGATGGATTTGACGGGGAGAAATGCGGCGAAGAAGGATAGCAGTACCATGGGGAGTAAGGCGTAGCCCAGGATGCTCGTGGAGCGGTACAAATCGATGCCGTTGTGGGACATCAGGTTGAAGACGATGTACACAGATATGCAGCCAACTGTGGCCTGTGAGTAGATGACGGAAAATTGGTTCTTCCGCTGCAATAGCAGAAGGAAGCCTAGGAGGAGACAGAGAAGAAGCGGACCGGTCATATCGGCCTCGTCGGCGAATGTACTATCGATGCGTGAGAAAGGGTTTGCGACTAGCTTGGCCTTGGCGATTACCGCAGGGACGTTGATTCCGAGCTCCTCTAAAAGAGGAGGCTCGTCCTCGAAGGAGGTCGTGGCTTGGGAGGACGGTGCTAGGTAGTAGGATGCATCAGGGCGCGGCCCATTTGCGGAGGGATTGGTGTTTGTGGGGACGCCACCGGCGGGCGGGCCGTAATTCGTTTGGTAAAAGTCGCTCGGCGGTGCGTTGGACGGCGGCGCTGTCGGGAATGAGATAGACGTCATCGTGAATACGTGGGCCTACGAATGTTACGGCGATGACGATAGCGGTGTCGATAACAAAAGCGACGATGGGAGAAAGCGGGCTCACGGAGGTTGGTTTTGATACTAGCACTTGCGGTTTAGGGATGACGAAGTACACTAGGACATCTAATGTTAATATTCCGATGATTTTGTTGTTTTTTTTTGAACAACCAACCCTGGGAGGATTCTTGTGCTAAACAATCCACCGAGCC
>JBCCEG010000323.1:0-2307 GCA_039030455.1 Myxococcota bacterium
GCCGTCGGGCGAGAAGGCGACGCCATAAACATAATGGGTATGCCCCTGGAAAACGCGGGGTTGCAATGCATAGTCAACGTCCAGCCGAGGGGCAAAGCGAGCGTCGGCCAAACGGGCGTGTCGCAACACGCAGCGGTCCAGATCCGCCGCGTTAAACCGCGCGCCGCGCAGGTCGGCGTGGGTCAGGTTCGTGCCCGCTAAATCGGCGCCGCGCAGGTCGGGGCCTTGCCACTCTTGCGTTTCGTCGTTTTTGACGGCGACTTGAATGCGCCGCAAGTCCTTGCCCGCGAACGACTCGCCCGCCGCGTTGAGCACGGTGAGGGCATTGGCCGCCACCAGGGCGATGTCGGCGTTGTCCTCGGAGCTGAAGATAAAACCCCACAGCTTGTTTTTAAGACGCTTACCATTTTCCCCCTTCACCCGATCGACCAACACAGTGACTTCCTTGGCATCCTTGTCAAACAGCTCTTTGTCCAAGCCCTCGTAGTTGACCGACGCCGTTTGCCGCTGCTTGGCCAGTTCTTCTTGCATGGATGTCAATTGCTGTTGCACCATGCCGAGCATCGATTCTCTTTCTTCTTGCAGCTCTTGTTCCATTTTTTGCTGTTTTTGATCCCACTGGTTTTGCACGGACAACGCTATTTGCTGTTGCTGCCGAATCAATTCTTCCCGCTGTTTGGCAAGTTCCTGTTGCACTATGTCGAGCATCGACTCTTTTTCTTCTTGCGCGGGTTTTTGAACCGATAACGCTATTTGCTGTTGCACCATGTCAAGCATGAATTTTCTCTCTTCTTGCTCCTGAATGCGTCTGGCTTGTTTGTCTTTTTCCAACAACTCCGAGAATCCAACGAGAAGGTCGTTTCTGAAACCGTCCCCCGCGCTGGAAAAGGGCGTCGGACTCCACGCCGGAACTATATCCGGCCGATCGGCGCTCACCGGACTGGGGCTGCGCTCCGCCCCCAGCGCCACCAGCTCGATCTCGGGGCCGTCGCCGGTGCGCCGTTGCTCGGCCAAGTCGTGTTCCTTTTCTTTTTGCTCGCGGCTCGCGTCGTCTTCCCCGCCCGCCGCGAATCCGGCTTGCGCCAACTCTTGCCGGTGTTCTTGCTCAAGCTGCCGTTGCCCCAGATCCCGGTGCCCCTCCATCGCGGTGCCGATCACCTCCGCGATCTTGTCGTGAATTTGTTGTTGCTTCTTGTCGTCGGCCACGTCTCGCGACACGCATATCTTCTTTAAGTTTTCGATCTCGGCCAGCAGCACCTCGACAACCTTCTCGTTCGCCTTGTTCACCCCACTGACGATGTTGGGAGTTTCGTTCCTGTTGCTTGCGCTCATGCTCGTCACCATGTCTTTCCCTTTTTTTTGCAAACCGGCTCTGAGCAATATTTTAAAGTTCTGATCTTGCTGCTTTCTTCTCTCCTCCTCTTTGGCTTGCTCGGCCCGCTGGCGCGCGAGCATCTTTTGCTTAAAACGCTGGGGGCGGCAGTACTTTTCCATGTCGCTCCTGCAGCCGTAGACGTCTTTGGCCCAGCCGTGAATCGTGGCCAACAAACCTAAAAAGCCGCCGATGGGTCCCACGATCAGCCCCCACGTGCCTTCGTCGTTTTTGGGGCAGTCCGAGCGCGACGCGGCCGAGGCATCGGCTGAAGCGACCGTTGTGTTTAGAGCAAGCGAGGCGTCCGGCGGCATTGTCGTGCTCGGCGGCATGGTGGTGCCCAGCGGCATTGGGGTGCCGGGAGCGGTCGCGGCGCTTGTGCCGTTGTTGGCCAGCAAGTGTCTAGACGAGCTCTTTTGCAACCTGTTTTCCCATTCGCGCCACCATTGCTCGTCGTTGTCAAATGGGTCGGCGGCTACAGCGTTGGGTCGCGGCGTGAACGGCGACATGTCCGTGTTGGCCAGGCCCATGAGAGCCGTGGTCACCACGCCAAAGCCCAGCAGGGCTTGCCAGGGTTTTACGCGCCGCCACGCGTCCGCGCCGTCGCGCGCGTTTTCCTCGGACTCGTCGCCCGTGAAAATCGCCGCGTGCCGTTGAGCACGGTCGCTTGCCCGCGCCGTTGTGGCGGGAAACTCGCGCATGGCGCGGGCGGCCGGCGCGGTTAGTTGCAGGGCCAGCAGGCCCGCCGCGATAAGACGATTGCTATTCACCAACATGACGTTTCTCCTCTTCCCTGGTGTTCGCGTGACACAAACTTCTTGCTTCCCCCGCTTTTGGCCGCCGACCGACTCCCTTGGCGACAGCATAAAAATTGAGAGAAGATCCTTTCTTGTTAGCTATGGGAGAATGCAAGCGGAATGTCAAGACAAAAAAAA
>JBCCEG010000324.1:0-2306 GCA_039030455.1 Myxococcota bacterium
GGCGTTGTTTTGCATCTCGATGATGTAGGAGTGCCCCCGCTGGTCGCGGCAGTGGACATCGAGAATGGTTTCCTTGGTCTGGTGCTCCGGCGGCAGCTGATGCTCGCCCAGGCTGTCGATGCGGGCGATGCGTTTTTGGCCCTTGAACCCAAGCGCCGCGTTGAGAAAGTCGATGACCACCGCGCTGTGCTTTTTGTCGCCGAACAGCTTGCGAAAGGCCACGTCGTTGGTGGGGTCGAAAAAAGGCCCGCCGGTGTTTTTCGCCATGGATTGTCTCCCAACCTATTTTCCCCTCGTAGTGTAGCATGGGCGGGCAAACTACACCTCTTCACGCTAATGACGGCAGAAAGGACAGGGGTTTCGAAACAGTCTGAAGCGAACCTACTACTCGGATTCATAGGATTTGGCGTATTGTCCGTGATCCGTGGTACTACCCTGCCGACAACAGCTGCTCCATGCGTGACAACACCGACTGCAGGCTCACGTCGCAGTCGCGGCGGCGTTCGATTTTGCGCACGGCGGCCAGGGCCGTCGTGTGGCTCCGGTTGCCAAAGAATCGACCGATTCGCACCAGCGTGGCGTGCAGCCGCGTGTGACACAGCCACATGGCCACCTGCCGGGCCGTCGCCACGTGTTTGCGGCGGCAGGCACCCTGCAAATCCTCATCCCGCAATCCGTAGTAAGCGGCCACGCACGAACAAATGTGCTGCATGCTTAGCGGTTCGTTGCGCGTACGCACAAAGGGCTCTAAACACTCCCTGGCGTTCTCCAATGTCAAGCGCACGCGCGCCATGCGGGCAAACGCCGCCACGCGGTTCAACGCGCCTTCGAGCTCGCGCACAGAGACAGAAACCCGCTGCGCGATGTAGTTGGCGACTTCATCCGGCAGCCGCAGGTTTTGCCGCAACGCCTTGGCCCGCACCACGGCCGCGCGCGTGCCCAAATCGGGCACGCGTAAATCCGAGACCAACCCCCAGCCCAATCGGCTCTGCAACCGCTCCTGTAGCCCCTCAATCTGGTGGGGATACTTATCCAACGTCAATACGATCTGCCTGCGCAACTCATACAGCGTGTTGAACGTATGAAAGAACTCGTCTTGGCTGGCTGTCTTGCCCGCTAAAAAACCCACGTCGTCGAGCAACAACACATCGCAACGGCTACGAAAAAAGTCACGGAACTCGTCGAACCGTTTTTGCCGCACGGCGTAAATGTAATGGTTCACCCACTGTTCGGCCTGCATGAGGACGACATTGCAGCGGGGCCGGCTCCGCTTGATCGCATGACCAACAGCATGGAGCAGGTGCGTCTTGCCCACACCCGATCCACCAACAAGCACCAACGGACTGTAATGGTTCCCTGGGTTTTCCCCCGCCTCTTGACACGCGGCCACACTGACGCGACTGCACGCCCCAGCGACAAAACGATCGAATGTGTAGTCGGGGTTAAGCGGGCTGGAGGCCAATCTCCAACCCTCGGCCGCCGAGCGCTCGCGAAAACGATGGATCGAATGGCCAAGACCAATAATCGGACCTTTGACTTCTCCGTCGGCATCAGCCGACTCGGCCCGCCGGGGGTTGCGGGGATCATCAGCGCCCGCGGGCTGACTATCCGCGGGCACCGCTTGGCTCTCTTGCAGCGTGACTTCCAGCTCCACCAGGCAGCCCCATTGCGCCGCGAGAGCCTCGGTGATCGTTTGCGCGTAGTGATCCCTGATCCAATCACGGTGAAAGGCCGATGGCGCCGCCACGGTGCAACTTCGCGGCGATGTCGCCACCGGCACGAGAGGCTTGATAAAGCCCTCCCACACAAAAAAACTGACCTGTCCCCGCAAGCTGTCTATTGCTCGACGGTACGCCGTGAGCCACCGAGGATCCGGTTGTCCCGACCGGCGTTGGAGTGGTGTATCTTCTTCCCCCCCGACCACAACAGCAGCCATGCTCACCCCTCCGCGCTGGGAGGCGATCAACCCGACAAGCTGATCGCGACTCGGATCACCCGTTTGTGATCCTCCCACAGGACACCCAGCTGATCTAAACCGAACACTTGGCAAGACGCAAGCGCCCAAGAGCACAAAACTCACATGAGGCGCATGTTTACTAGGATTCATGGGGTTTGACGGATGGTCGAATGTCGGACAAGCAGGAATTATGGAATTAATTATGAATTATTAATTATGAATTATGAGTTCCTAAAATTTATTAAGATACGAATTTACGATCCATATTTTTATGAAAGTTAAAAGTCTTATAATTCATAATTAAGGGGTTTGACGGATGGTCGAATGTCGGACAAGCAGGAATTATGGA
>JBCCEG010000325.1:0-2296 GCA_039030455.1 Myxococcota bacterium
ACCCTTTGGCTGCAAGTGAACAGAGGATCCCCAGCTCAGCTGGCACAACCGCTTTAGCAGCGAGCCTGGAGCGAGGGTAGCGAGCTTGCACACTGGTTCGCTTCGCTCACCCCTGTTGGTTCGCTCAGCTCACCCCTCGCTCGCTCAGGTGTGCCCAATTCCGGTTTGGGCGGGCTGCGCGGTTGGTTCGCTCAGCTCACCCCTCGCTCGGACCCCACCACTTGGTCAAAGCGGTTTGGGCCCGGCCAAGCCAAAAGCCAGGTGTGGGCATTTGCTCGGTTGGGCCCCCGCAAGGGGGCAAATGGGTTCGTTCCTCGAAAATTTGTAATTGCTACTGAACGGTCCGATAGAGTTTTTTATCATGTGTCTTTTTCAAAAACAAAACTACAAATTATTTTAATAATGAGGGTTTTGCCCCGCCCAACTGCACCAGCATAGCGAACGGTCAACCTAAAGCCAAACTTTGAGCGACCTCACGAGCTGCACGCCTAATTCTTTGGGCGAGCGGCAATTTTTTTTGTTTTGCTCGCTAGTAAACGTTGGCGAGGATCGATCAGCGAGCCTTGTGAATGGCAGATTAGGCCCGCTTTGGGCGAGGGATCGGCTCAGTACTTGAACCCACTCAAGCCTCGTGTCACTCGCACAACTAGCACTCGTGTCACTCGCACAACTAGCACTCGTGGGTCCGTCTCAGGAGTTATGCGAGTATGTCCCCTTTTTGGGAGCCGAAGGGGCGGGGAAGAGAGCAATCGGGCGTCGACCCGTTCGTTCAGGTGTGAGCCGTAACCGTTGGGTTTTGTCTGCCCAAAGTGAGTCGGCCAAACCGAAGGGCGAGGCTCCCGAGCCACCGAACTAGGTTGGCTGTTGCAGCACGAGGATCCCTAATAAGGGGCACCGTTCGTGTTGTTCCCCCGCCCGTTCACACTCGATTAACTCCTAGGAGTCGACCTTCCGAACGCGGTCGGTGCACCAACGCACTCGACCCAGGCTTGTTCGTTCGCGGCCCGACCGTAGAACTGGGCCCAACGAAAATTCGGCTTAAAAGCAACACTGCTGTGCTGTTCGTCCCCTCCTACCATCGGAATCCTGTATTGCATTCACATCCTACAATAGCCCAGCACAGCCGGTGGCACAAACCCTTGGACGGTAGACTAACATGGGCGAGCGTAGCGAGCCAAAAGGCAAACACACCGCTCATAGGCCTCCCCTTTAGGGATGGGCGCTATTGGGCGCGCGCACGCGCGCGAACCCCTAGGGGCACAAAGCGGGGGTCCTGGGGGCTATTATATTATCTCAGGTGGGCGAGTACAGACTCGCGGGAGGATCAGTGTAGGAACAGACTTCGAGCAAGGTTGTTATTGATTCCCAGCACCCGCACCGAAAGCGGCGACCCCGCCGGACCAATCGGCACGGCACAAACAGTACTTCTTAAAAAACCCACAAAAGCTTATTGCTGCGACTTTTGGAGCCCGCCCGCTACTGGTGTGCCTCGAGCCACAGCGCTTGACACCTGGGCCTATTCGGGGGCCCCGTAGGGGTAATTCGCCAATAACGAACACCCATCCCAACAGCCCGGAAACTAGAAGTAATAACGGTGAACTCGGGCAAGCCACGCTCTCGGGGGCAGAAGGTCTGTAGTAACAGAAATTGATATGCGTGCGCCTAGTTAAACGATCGAGCCCGTGATGGGAGCCAAGGATTGGTGCAGTCGGCAAGGGCAAACATTTATTTATGGGAGCGCACCTGCCTTCCGGCGCTACCCATAGATCGTCGCCATGGCGCTTGGGCACACCGGTGAGCGAAGCGAACCACGCAACGTGGGGGGGGGCACGAGCTAAGCGAGTTCAATCATACTTGAACTTGTCAAGCTCGTGATAAGGTTGTTCTATTTAAGAATCTATTCTTGTCACCTTTTTGGGGCTGGCTGGCGCCGTATCCCGTATTCAGCGACAATTACAGCTAGGGCGCCGCCTGTATCTTTTGGCTGCGCCAAAAAGTAGGTAGGTGTGCGCGGTTCGCGACGGTTGGTGATGGTTCGCTTGGCTATGGGCCCCCGCAGGGGGGCAACCATGGTTCGCTCAGCTGGTTCGCTTGGTGCCCCCCTTCGGGGGCCGGCCGAGCCTCGCTCAGCTCGGCCCAACGCTTTGTGTTCCACAAAAGCTTGACCTTTAATCGCGCGCAACGGTGGGCGACCAGCCCACGGTCAAGCTCCCGGGTGGCTGCTAAAGGTGTAGGTTCGCTTGGCTGGTTTGCCCCCCCCCCCGACCAGGGGGCCCTTTAGCAGCGACTTTGTACA
>JBCCEG010000326.1:0-2293 GCA_039030455.1 Myxococcota bacterium
CTCCTGTTCCACCATGGGCATTAAATAACCGCCGCCGCGCAGGGGCAAACGAAACACCGCGTCGGCCCGCAACCGCCTGCTCGCGTCCACGAAGGCGCCCGACAGCATCTCTAGCCCGTCGAACTCGGCGGCCGCCTTGAGGTCTGAATGGAGGTGCTTGCGGAGAAACGCCTTGACAACCGGCTCGTGGTCGGCGCCGACGGCGAACATCTGATCGTGAGGGTGAATTTGAAAGGACACGGCGATAACTCCTCCATAAACCGAGTGGGAATGCCTTTGGCGGTTTAAGCGGGGGTTCCTCCGGCCTGCAAACAACCCAGGCGGCGGATACGCAAAATTTTCATTTCGGCGCGTGACGCAGCCAAGGGGGTTGCTCCCCTTTTTGCCCCAAAAAGTTTTGCGTTTCACGCAAATACTTTTCAGGGACCCCTTTGCTTTTTTCATCCTTTTGCCGCTCGGAGTGTTCCGATTCTATCGAAGGCTTTGGCGGCGGAGGGGCTTCGCCCCCAAAGCCACGCGGTGGCCGCATGAGTTGGGTGCGCAGCACGCGTTCGGCGTGGCGGGCTTGGGCAATGCGGGCATGATGGCCGCCGCGCGGCAGCCGGGGCACGCGGTGCCCTTCGAATTCCACGGGCACGGTGTATTGGCTGTGCTCTAGCAGGCCGTCTTCAAAGCTGTCATGACTGCTTGATAGGGGGTTACCCAGCACGCCCGGCACGTGGCGTAGCGTGGCATCAAGCATCACCAGCGCGGGCAGCTCGCCGCCGGTGAGCACGTAATCGCCGATGGAGGCGGTTTCATCCACGTAATGGTGGATGCGACTGTCGATGCCTTCATAGCGACCGCAGACGAAAACCACGTGATCGAGTTGGGCCCAGCGTTTGGCCGTATGGTGCGTGAACGGAGCGCCGGCCGCGTCCACCAACACGACGGACCGTGAACCCGCGCGCTCCGAGCGGGCCAGCGCGGCGCGCAGCGCGCTTACCACCACGTCCACGCGGAGGAGTTGCCCGGGCCCGCCCCCGTAGGGCGTGTCGTCCACTCGGCGATGCTTGCCTAGTCCGTGTTGGCGAATGGGTTCCACGGCTACGCGCAACACCCCTTGGCGCACGGCACGACCCATAATGGAGCTGTGCAACGTCGATGTGAGGCTGTCGGGGAACAGTGTCACAAAAGAAACGCACAGTTGTTTCCTTTTGGTCATCTCCATCTCACCTCGTCACGCAAGCGTTTCCGGCTGATCGCATCCCCTTCGCGAGAATGACATTCTACGCCAAGGTAGCACTCCATGTTTCACAACCCACCAAGCCTTCGTCGCTCGATTCGCCGGGCTCGGGCATGCCGAGGCTGTTATTTTCGCTTTTTACAAGAAACGAAAATAAGGCCGTTTCTTATTTTCATCCGCGCTCATAAGACCGCTCGTTATTTTCGGTTATCGGCGTTTTCGAAAATAGTGATTCGAACATACCCCGCTGCTTACGGCGGGGTCACCTTGTTCGCTACGAAATCGACAATCCCCGTGCGTTCGTTGTGCTCGGAGTCAAAGCGGCGTCAAGCCGCCGCAGTCCAGAGCGCTGCGCGCGTTTTTCCGGCTCGAGGGTTTGGTAAATGTACAAGGGCACGGCGTTGCCCCAGCTGGTAGGGACGAGCAGCCGTTTAAGCTTGCGCAGACGTTCGTGCTTGGGCAGTTGGCTAAAAACGACCAACCGGACGCCGTGGGGGATTTGCAGCGCTTTGCGCATGAGTGCTTGCGGCGTTTTGTCAGAGGCGTGAGAGGAGCAGAAATAGAGCACGGTGGCGTCGCCCAAGTCAACGTTGAGAAAATCGTCATGAAGCAGCACGAGTTGGCGTTGGGGTTGTGGAACGTGCCCGGAGACTCCGGCCACCAGTTTTTGTCTTGCGGCCAGCGCGAGCTCGTGACGCTCTTTTACACGTTCAATCCCCATCACTTTGCGCGCGGGGGTGGCTAGGTAGGCTTGCAGCACGAATTTGCCAATTCTGCTGCCCACATCGACCACGACGTCTTGGTTGGTCAGGGCGAGTTCCTTGAACAAAACGTGTGTTCCCGCCAGCGCGAGTTCGGCGTGGGGCGCGTTGGCGTCGTCGGTGTTACCCGGCTGCTTGGCCGAGGAGTTTTCGGCGAGATCGTGGGCGTAAAGAGCATTTAACACCCTTGCCATTTCTAGCGGATAGGCCGCTTTGTCGGGAAGGCTAGCGGTGGGTTCGGTGTCGTTGGGTGGGGGGAAGGCGGATGGGGGAATGGTGTGATAGATGTGCACGGGGACGGTGGGAC
>JBCCEG010000327.1:0-2288 GCA_039030455.1 Myxococcota bacterium
GCTGGAGGGGAGGGGAGGGGAGTCGCGCAAGCGCTGGAGGGGCGGGCGGGGAGGGCGGGCGTTAGAAAAGAGACCCGCGCTTGCGCGAGACCACTCCGCGTCCACGACGGGTCTTTATCCCCCCGGCGGGGCGGGGAGGCCAGGCTACGCCTGAGAGTGGCGGGGCGCGAAGCCGCGGTAAAACCCATGCCCAATTCTTTCTAACGAACGACGCGCAGCACTCGCGCAGGCGACTTCCGCTCTTCCGGTTTACGGCGCGCTTGCGCGCCGTAAACCGGAAAGCTCAAACGCCTACTTCACCTTCTTGCGATAGAGTACCTAACAAACTGGCTTTGCACCCCGGAGGTCTTGTCTTGTTCTTACAAACCCAGCAGCGCCGGCTTCGCCGGCGCCCTCCCCCCTCGCAAGCTCTCCCCTTCGGGGCGGGGAGTGGCCGCTCTGTTGTTTGCTCGCTCGCTCGCAAACCCAGAGGGGGAGACAATCGGTGCCGAACTGTTCAATCTGTGTTTGCCGTCCGATCTTTTCTTTGAAAACGGGTTTCGCCTTCGGCGAACGGCGGCGCTCGCCGACCCCGCCCCGGCCCCGGCCCCGGCCCCCGAAGGGGGAGGGGAGGGGAGGGGAGGGGAGGCGAGCGCACTTGACAAAGTCACTCAGTATTCACAAGGAGGTGCGCCCAAAAAGCATCCATACCCCCGTAAGAAAGGGGTTACGGTATACGTAAGAAAGGTCTTGCAACTGTATCTTTAAAACGAGACCGGCGGATTTTTGGCCTGTCATATATGAATTGGGCTATGAGCCGTTTGATTGGAAACTATCATGTGCGGTTCGGAGTGCAGGAATTTTGTTTTTTTCCTGACCACTACTACTATTAATGATCACAACTGCTTTTATAGGTTATGTTCTTCCATGGGGTCCCCAGCACTGCTCTTTTTCATTTGGCCCTTTTTGACAGTAATGTCAAAATGTAAAACCTCACCATATACGGGAAACTCTTAGAGGTTAACTTGCCAAGAGCGCATATTGAGGGTCGGTCGCTCCGCGACCGGCAATCGGTTTGAGCGAAGCGAAAACAAAACCGAGTCACGCCCAGCAGCAAGCGCGACTTGGTGAGGCGCGTTCTTGCCAGTGCGCTTGCTCTTCCGGGCTGGTGTTTGCTTTACCGCGCGCAAGCACTTTGCGCCAAAGGAGACCGAAGGCGCGGAAGAGCAGCGTTCTTCCCCTCCGGGGACGCGCTCACACCCTCAAGCTGCGCTAATGACGGCATATAAGGCAATGGCCAATCGGCGTCTTAAATGACCTAAAGGGGCTGCGCCCTATTACAATTGTTGTGCCACCCAGGTGTAACTATCCCTCAGAGAACCCGCAGAGCCAATACAATATGGCGTTCGGTTTGAGCGAAGCGAAAACAAACATTCTTACGGTGCGTAAGAAAGGTGCTCCCCCGCGGTAGAGGGCGTTATATGTGACCCTTGGGTTTCCCGGTACTTCGCCGTTTAGGCGAAGGCAATACCGGGCTTGCGCGCGCCCGCTTGCTTGTCCACCAACGGTGCGCGCCTGGCCGACCCGGCTTCGCGGGGGGATAAAGACCGCGGCGCTACGCCGGCGTTGGAGAAGTGTCTTTATCCCCCCGCGAAGGTTCCACAAGCGCGCCTTCGGCGCAAAACCGGCTTACCGCGCTTGCCAGGCTACGCCTGAGACTCGGAAGAGCAAGCGCGCAATTGCTAATGCTAAAGGGCGAGGCCGGCGCTACCGCCTGCGGTTTGGCGAAGCCCAAGCCGGCCGGCGAAGCCGGAGCAATACCTCTCTTACGGCCCGAATGACTGAGTTTAACATTATAATCGCGAGTCCGCGAGACGAATCGGTTTTCGAAGGAAACAAACCGAGGTCTCGGAGCAAAGCAGGTCTACCGAGAGCGCTCTCTCGGACCCAGCAGATTATAACGCCACTATAGCTTCTCAGAGACTACTCCGGAGGTGCCTAGTTTTGCTAGGTAAATATATAGTCCCGCTATTCATACAATCCGCGGCGCTCCTTGGTGGGCATGGGTTTTACCTTACTGCGGCTGGTTTGGGTTTTGTAAAAAACAAAGGGGGCTGCGACGGTCGGCAGCTGCAAATACGTTCGCCGCGAGTGCTACGCGCCTTTCGCCGAAGCCGTTTCAGTTGCGGCTCACTGCGTTCGCCGCCCTCGCTCCGCGCTTGCGCGAGACCGTCGCTCGGGAAACCGTGAAGCGCGCCTTCGGCGCAAAGTGGTAAACGGGTCTTTATCCCCACCAGCGCTTGCGCGAC
>JBCCEG010000328.1:0-2285 GCA_039030455.1 Myxococcota bacterium
CGGTGGACAGGAGCAGGCCGATGCCTTTATGATGGAAGTGGATCAAGCGCTCACGCGGGCTGAGTTGAAGGGAGCGATCATGAGCTTCAGTGAAGTATTTCGGCACGAGGGCAGGCAGCTGGGTTTGAAAGAGGGCCTGGAGAGAGGCCTGGAGAAGGGCTTGGAGAAGGGTCTGCGACAAGGCAAGTTGGAAGGCAAGTTGGAAGGCAAGCTGGAAGGCAAGCTGGAAGGCAAGTTGGAAGGCAAGCTGGAAACGGCGCGCAACATGTTGATCAGGGGGATGTCCGTGGCGACCATTGCCGAGTTGACCGGCTTGCCCCGCCACAAGCTAACCGCGTTACGCAAGAAATAGATCGCGTTTTTTGGACAAGGGCCGCGCTCACGCCGGCGGAGGCGGGCCGGAGTCTACCAGAGTTGGTCGTTTAGCTCTCGCAGCCGTCGCATTTGTGTCCAAAGTTTAGGGTAGGGTAGGGGGATGTTGGAGTGCCGCGCCGATTTTCCTATTTTACACCGCAGCGTCCACGGCAAGCCGCTGGTCTATCTGGACAATGCAGCGACCAGCCAAAAGCCTCGGTGCGTGATCGATGCAATCAGTCGTTTTTATGAACAAGACTGCGCGAATGTACATCGGGGCGCCCATGCGCTGGGTGATGCGGCCACGGCTGCCTACCAGCAAGCGCGGGAGCGGACGGCGCGCTTCATTCACGCCCGCGGCGCGGACGAAATCGTTTTTGTCCGCGGCGCAACCGAAGGGATCAATCTGATCGCGCAAACGGTGGGCGCCGCGCGTGTGCGTTCGGGTGATGAAGTGGTGGTGTCGGCCATGGAACATCACGCCAATCTGGTGCCGTGGCAGGTGCTGTGCCGACAACAGGGAGCACGTTTGCGTATCGCCCCCATCACCGACAGCGGGGAGCTGGATCTGGAGCGGCTACGGTGCCTTATCGGCCCGCGCACGCGCATTGTGAGCTTGGCGCATGTGTCGCACGTGTTGGGCACCGTGAACCCCATCGCCACCGTGGCGGGGTGGGCCCGTGCGCACGGAGCCAGGGTAGTGGTGGACGGCGCGCAGGCGGTGCCGCACATCCCCGTGGATGTCCAACAGCTTGGCTGCGACTTTTACGCCTTTTCCGGCCACAAAATGTACGGTCCGATGGGCATTGGCGTTGTCCATGGGCACAGGGAGTTGTTGCAAGAGCTGCCGCCGTACCAAACCGGCGGCGGCATGATTGCCCATGTGGATACGGACCGGTCCACCTACGCGTCTGTGCCCCTGCGGTTCGAGGCGGGAACTCCCAATGTGGCCGGTGCCGTGGGGTTGCACGCGGCCATGGATTATTTGGACCGCCTAGGTCGGGATCGCGTGGCCGAACATGGCCGGGAACTCCTGGCGCGAGCGCGGCGGGAGCTGACGGAGATCGATGGCCTTGTTAAAATTGGCACGGCGCGGGACAAAACGGGCATTGTCGCGTTCACGCTCGACGGTGTTCACCCACACGACGTCGCATCGATTCTCGATCTGCACGGCGTTGCCATCCGTTCCGGTCACCTGTGCGCCCAGCCGTTGATGCGGCGCTTGGGGGTGGCTGCCGTGGCGCGGGCTTCTTTTGGTTGCTACAATACGCAACAAGACGTGGCGGCGTTCGTAGCGGCGCTGCGACAGGCGCGGCGGGTATTCCCATGCAAGACGAAGTCACGAGTCTCTATCAAGAACTCATCCTAGACCACAATACCAACCCGCGGCATTTTGGTCCGTTGCCCGACGCCACGGCGCATGCAGTGGGTGACAACCCGTTGTGTGGCGACCACATCGAGGTGCAGCTGCGGCTTTCGGGCAATGTGATCCAAAAGGTGCATTTTAGCGGCCAAGGCTGTGCCATCGCCAAGGCGTCGGCGTCCATGATGACCCAAGCCGTGCGGGGGCAGTCGCCCCAGCAGGCACAACAGCTGTTTAATGCATTTCATGCGTTGGTGAAGGGAGAGGCTGTCCGGTCGGATGTGTCCCTGGGCAAGCTCGATGCGTTTGCCGGCGTGGGCCGTTTTCCCATGCGGGTGAAGTGCGCCATTCTGGCTTGGCACGCCCTGCGCGCGGCGCTGCAGCAGCAAACGGGAGACGAATTATGAATTATCAATTATGAGTGCTTAAAAATGGAGACAGGAGGAACTCATAATTAATAATTTATAATTCCAAAAGGTGGCGATTGGATGATGAATAACGAATCCGTGGTGCTGGCGCGAGATGTCCCCGCCATTCTGATCCCCGACGGGCTGCCCGTGATTCTCAA
>JBCCEG010000329.1:0-2284 GCA_039030455.1 Myxococcota bacterium
CCCGCCCCGCCCCTTCGGGAGGGGAGGCGAGAGCGCCGCCCCGCCCCGCCCACTCGCGCCTTGCGCGAGGGGAGGGGAGTCGCGCAAGCGCTGGAGTCCCCGAAGGGGGGGGGCGGCAAGAGTGAAAGAGTAAGAGGGAGAGGCCGGCGGAGCCGGAGCGAGCGCGATGAAAAGGTTCTTGTTAACATTGCGCAGCGGAGGGAATGCCCGTACGGTTTGATTGAGGTTTTCCCGTTCCGAACTGCCATTTTTTTTGGACCGGAAGGCTCCTGCTGTACGCCGCGGGCCACTCCGGAGGAACGCCAAATTGGCTTTGCCTACAATTTGTCCGCGCCGGAAGATTTACTGATCGCTCGTTCCACTCGCGCAAGGCCTTACAACTCACGATTGAGCGTTACGCTGATTTCGATCTTTGCAGCTTCCTAGTTTCATGACGACGCGTCATAGCGATGAGCTCTGGTCGTTAATCAGACTGGTTCACCCAATAGTTAGCCATCGGTAGCGCCTTTTGCAGCTTCGCTGCGGCATTCGCCATACGTCCTTGCTGATTGGTCTAGCGCGACGCGCAGGATCCGTGTTGCCCAGCTTCACACCTTTTCTTTTTCTGGGCGAATTACCAGCGCGTGTGAGCAATGCTTTCACCCCGGTCCTCTGGAGGAAGGGGTTTTCACCCTCATGACAGTTCAGTTCACCTGCGACGAAAGTGTGGCTTCGTTTGACTTAGTCCGTAAACGGGCCGCACACAAACATTGAATATAATACCATAAGTATACCGAAACTACAAACAAAACCACCACCCGCGTATGCATGAAAATACATTACCGCACCAATTGTGGTAGCAAACGCGGCTAGTCCGGCAAATAAAGGCCATGGGCTAGGATCTACAAGGTGATAAGCATGTTTTCTCATAACCAACTATTTTTGAGTGTTTTAGCCTACGATACACGCAACTCGTAAACTGGCGGTAGAGCAACGAGTAATCGAAGCTAATCATTTAGTGGAAGTAGGCGACCCTACGAGGAGCGCCGTTCGGTGAACATACGTGGCGCAGCCACCGCGAGTGCGCTCCTGTTAGAGATAGCGTTGCGTTTTAGCGCTGTCTCGTTTTAAACGCAGCTGCTAAAGGTTGAGCGCAGGACGAAGTACTGGGTTTGCGCGCGCCTCAGGCGAGCGCAAGGCAACTACCTTCCCTGTGATAGCATCTGAAGGCTTTTAAGTTACCCGAGCAAAGCATATAGCCAATCTGACCCAAAAGCTTGCAGGTTGCTGTATAGTCGACGGCGGGTCGACCGACGTGTTGTACTTTCCCATGGGCTTGCCGCCGGGAGCCGTAAAGAGGCACTGCCCAAGATCAAGGTTGGGCGTAGTGCGTGGGGTCGCACCGACTTGCGCGGTGGACTTAAAATGGGTTTTTACCTCTCCAAAATTTAAAATAGGTCTCCGGCTCCGCCGGGCTACAGCAGCGGTGCCGACCGTCCAAGACTACTGCGATAGAGCCTAAATTCCGCTATTCTGGTTGCCTAGTGCATAGAGGCGTCGAACCACCGCCGACAGCGGCCGTAATCAAAGGCGTAAGAAAAGAGCGGTAGCGGAAAAAGGGATTTGAACCCTCGTCCTTTGCCTTGGCAAGGCAACGCTCTACCACTGAGCTACTTCCGCACGAGTGCTGCGCGTCCCCGGAGGGGAAGGCCTCAGGCTCGACCCTCGGCGAGTACCTTTTATAATGCGTTTACATCCTGTGAAAAATGCTCAGCTTGTTGGTTCCCTCGCCAACTCAGCATGTACACGCGTAAGGCAATCCCAGCACCTATATCGCCCAAACTAGGAGATTTCGTATTATGACTGACGGTAGTTTATAGTTAAGCGTAGCACCATGCAAGTATCTTGGATATCAAGTGTAAAAAAAGGGCGTCCACAAAGTGGACTGCACTTCTGCCCTTCTGCCCTTCTGCCCTTCTGCCCTTCTGCCCTTCTGCCCTTCTCCCCTTCGGGGAACGAACGACCCAGCACTCGGTGCTTTTTCACGCTCCAAGAGAGTCTCCTCTTTTGTGTCTTCGTAGGAGAGACTTCTCACGAGCCCCGGGCCATTTTGTGTAATGAACGCCCGCCAAGGGCGGGGGGCGCACTAGCGATACGCAAGCCTATAAACGCCCAACCGAGCACGTCGCGACACCCGGTATTGGGAACAGACCTACACCGCTGACGATCCGGTCAGCGCCGAAATGCTGGCCAGCTATGGCTTCGCCGAGATTGTAGGTAAAAACGGCCCGTTCATCAGCGAAAA
>JBCCEG010000330.1:0-2274 GCA_039030455.1 Myxococcota bacterium
ATTCATCGGGGTTCCACGTGATGCGCCGTTGTTGTTCGTCGTTGTCGCACGCCTTTGTAATCGCGTCGTCAATGCATCTGTTCAAATAGAACACTTCCATCTTGGGCACGTGCCCCAGCGGATCCTTGACCCGGCTCATCAACTCCTCCAGGTATTCCCGCGCGCAGTCAAGCACGTTGTGGCGTGGTCGCGGGGCGTTCGCGGTGTGATAAACTACTCTTAAGCAGTTGGAGAAGTTCTAATGGGAAAACGATCGGGCCAAGGCAAGGAAGGCAAACTCCCGCGACATTTACGGGCCTCGCTGCAGGTCCGGCTAGAAGTCAATTTTGGCAATCACTCATTTTCAACCGTGTCGTGCAACGTGGCTATCGGTGGTACGAGTTTTGAGACTCCCGAGGAGCTGCCCGTGGGCAAGCAGATCAACCTTTTGCTCTATCTCCCCATGGCCAAGGGCCTGGAACTTCTCAAATCATCCTCACGGGTTGTGTGGAGTAAAAGGCAGCCCGAGGGCTGGTTGGTGGGCACGGCATTCGAGGAGTTTGCCCCGGGCGGGCAGCGGCGACTGCAAGAGTGGCTGCTGGCCTACGTGCGCGACGACAAAGAAAGCCCTTTTTTCCCCAGCCCCCCCGAACCACCGCCGGAACAGCAGCAGCAACCACAGCGTCCAAAATCAAGGCGATAGTACCGCGGATCACGGAATTTGACGGATGGTCGGATGTCGGACAGTGGATTCCTGCCCCTGCTCGGGGGCACGCTTGCGTGAGCAGTCCACAAGTGTGGACTGCGTCCCCCAAGCAGGGAAGGGGCCTTGGCTTTTGCCCCACAAAGTTTTGCGCTCCGCGCAAATACTTTGCGGGGACCCCAAGTTCCGGCCCCGACCTGGAGACAACCTTTCGCGGGAATGACAAAGAAAAAACGGGAATGACAAAAAAAGCAAATTCTAACCGATCCCCACCCGCTCGCGCACCACTTGCATCTTACGGTGTGCCAAATCCCGCGCCGCTTGCGCGCCGCGATGCAACACGTCGTCTAACACGGCCCTATCGGCGGTCAGCTCGCGATAGCGTTGCTTTATGGGTTTGACCGTTTCCATCACGGCTTCAAACACGCCTCGTTTCAGCTCGCCGTAGCCCTTGCCCTCGAAACGCCTGTGCATTTCTTCTTGCTCCACCCCTGTTAGCGCTTGGTAAATGGTCAGGAGATTCTTCACCCCCGCGCTGGGCTGGTCGAATCGCACGTGCGTTCCCGAGTCGGTCACCGCGCTCATGATTGCCTTGCGCATGGTCTTCTCATCGTCTAGCAACCCGATGGCATGCCCGGTTTTGTCTTGCGACGTACTCTTGCTCATTTTGGCCGTGGGATCGTCCAGCCCCATAATGCGTGCTCCCGCGGGCCTAATCACCACTCGCGGTACGCGCAATGTTTGACCAAACAGATTGTTAAAACGCCGCGCGATGTCGCAGGCCAGCTCCACATGCTGCTTTTGATCCCCGCCCACGGGCACCAAGTCCGTGTCGTACAGCAAAATATCGGCGGCCATCAACACCGGATAGTCCAGCAACCCCGTGCCGATGCTCTTGGCCGTGACCGATTTGGCCTTGTATTGGGTCATGCGTTCCAACCACCCAACGGGCGTGGCGCAGTTGAGAATCCAAGTCAATTCAGCGTGCTGCGGCACGTGGGACTGCACGAAAACCGTGCTTTGCTCGGGGTCGATGCCGCAAGCCAGATAAAGCCCCACCACCTCACGCACCTTGGCGTACCGCTGCTTCACGGGCTGCTGCTCGGGCACCGTCAACGTGTGCAGGTCCACCGCGCAAAACAGGCAGTCGTGGGTATGTTGCATGGCCGCCCACTGCTTGATCGCGCCAATATAGTTGCCTAGATGCAGCTTGCCGGTGGGCTGCACGCCGGAAAATACACGCTTGCGGTTGCCGGTTTCCATAAATTCTTGTCGCTTCGCCAAGCCCCTCCGACGGACAAGTCCGTGCGGGGGTGACCGCCGCTACCAAGCATACAGCAAGAAAGCAGCGACGAAAAAGTGGAATAGACTCAGAGCCCGGCGAGGATGTGTCATAGTAAAGCTCATGACAAGCTCTTCACTCAACCCTTGCATCGTCAACCCGTCGGGCAAAATGCCCGTGGGCCTGTCCAATTTCGCCCAAGTGGTTCGGGACGACTACTGCTTCGTCGACAAGAGCCTGTTCATCAAGCAAATCCTGGACGGCGGCGACGGCGTCACGCTGATCACCCGCCCCAGACGCTTTGGCAAAA
>JBCCEG010000331.1:0-2258 GCA_039030455.1 Myxococcota bacterium
ACGGGAAGGCGCGCGGCGCTTTGCAGTGCGGTCGCTTGAGAACGCTAACGCATTCGAAGGCTACAAATCGCAATTTCGGAGAAGTAAAAGCGTCGTCAATCCGCCGCGCACCAAGGGCTTCGCCCCGCGTTTTCCAGCTTGGGAACTTTTGTGTCGGAAGCCGCGGCGGCCCGAGCATGAAGAAGTCCAATGTAACCCGCGTTGTCGCAGTGCCCGCCTGCGGGCAATCCGGATGGTGGAGCGGCCCGCCGCGGGGGGGTATTTGACGGTTGCAAAGTGGGTTGAGCGGATGTTTTTATCGTAAAGACGTGATGGATCGTGTCTTAGCACGGGTTGGAGGTCCGCGCCGCGGTGTGATAAACCATGTGAGGATTTAACCCCCAACCACGCCTCGCGGTGCCATGCGAGGTCGCAAGGCTGGCAAAACCAGATGACAAAAGCAACCAACTCCGCTGATTCCGGCCGCGCCCTTGCCGCGTCGCGGCACGCGAAAACGCCAAGGGCATCGGGCGCGAGCTTGGGTTTTGAGGCGCAACTGTGGGCCGCGGCGGACAAAATGCGCGGCCACATGGACGCGGCCGAGTACAAGCACGTGGTGCTGGGACTGATTTTTCTCAAATACATCTCGGACTCGTTTCAAGTCAGGTACGACGAGCTTGTGGCCAGGCAAGACAAAGAGCATGCCAACCCGGAGGATCGGGACGAGTTCGCCGGGGCGAATGTCTTTTGGGTGCCGGTGCAATCGCGCTGGCGGTACATTCAAGGCAACGCTAAGCGGTCCACTATCGGCCGCGTTATTGATGAGGCCATGATCGCCATTGAGAAGGAAAATCCGTGTTTGGAGAATATCTTGCCCAAGAACTACGGCCGCCAGGCGCTAGACAAGCGGCGGTTGGGCGGGCTGATCGACGTTATCAGCGAGATCGGATTGGGTGATGACGCCGCGCGTTCCAAGGACATTTTGGGGCGTGTCTATGAGTATTTTCTCGGTCGCTTCGCCACCGCCGAAGGCAAGGGCGGCGGTGAGTTCTACACGCCGCAATGCGTGGTGCGAACGCTGGTGCGCATGATCGAGCCCTACAAGGGCCGCGTGTTCGATCCTTGCTGCGGTTCCGGCGGCATGTTCGTGCAGTCCGAGCGCTTTGTCGAGGAACACGGCGGCAGGGTAGGCGACATCGCTGTCTATGGGCAGGAGTCCAACCCCACCACGTGGCGGCTGGCCAAGATGAACCTGGCCATTCGCGGTATTGACGCCGATCTAGGCCAACGCTGCGCCGACAGCTTTCACAACGACTTGCACCGGGATTTGCGGGCGGACTACATTTTGGCCAATCCGCCTTTTAACATGAGCGACTGGGGCGGCGATCGTTTGCACGACGACCCCCGTTGGGCTTTTGGCGCTCCTCCTCAAAACAACGCCAATTACGCCTGGATACAGCACTTTGCTCATCATCTGGCGCCAAACGGCATGGCGGCGTTTGTCATGGCCAACGGATCCATGTCCACCGGCAAAACCGCCGAACTGCGCATCCGCAAGAACATGATCGAGGCGGACTTGATCGACTGCATGGTCGCCTTGCCCGGCCAACTGTTTTACACGACGCAAATCCCCGTTTGCTTGTGGGTGCTCACTCGCGGCAAGAACAAGGCACGGTGCCGCGCGGGTGAAATTTTGTTCATCGACGCGCGCAAACTGGGTGCCTTGGTCGACCGCACCCATCGCGAACTCTCCGAGGAAGAAACGGACCGCATTACGACCACTTATCATCTATGGCGGGGCGATTCGGTTCCCGCGACGCAAGGCGCGCGCGCCTGGATGCCGGACGGATACAAGGACGTCTTGGGCTTTTGCAAATCGGCCGCGCTGGAAGACATTCGCTCGAACGATTGGATCCTGACGCCCGGCCGTTATGTCGGCATCGAGCCGATAGTGGACGAGCCGCCCCCGCCGCGTCCGGGCGTCCTTTTTGTCTATGCCGTGCCGCGCGACGGCGGCGGCTATCACGTGGGTCGCACCGACGATCTTCGGCGCGATTGGCGGGAGCGGACGGCGGGCGAACGTGTCGACGGAGAAAAGAAAAGCCGCTCGTGCTCCATCCGACATTCCGCACATGCGTTCGCACAGGAGTTTTGATTTTGCATAATTTTTTATACCGTCTCATGAAAACTTTTACTTTTTACCGTCATTCTATCTTTTCTTTCTTCATCTTGACAAGCAGTTTTTGTCCTGTTCGACACTTCCAACCACCCCCGGCACC
>JBCCEG010000332.1:0-2257 GCA_039030455.1 Myxococcota bacterium
CGAGAAGTGTTTGAAGAGATGGAAGAGAGATTGGAAACTGTGCCTCATCGAGAAACATAATCCGGAATGGAATGATCTTTACGAGTCGATCACCGGGCATGGATTCCTGCTTTCGCAGGAATGACAGGGTGGAAGGCAGGAATGATAGCGGGCAGGCGCTTGGCCAAAAAGGCACGATAGAAATCCAGACACTGCATCAGCGCGCGAAAGATCAGGTCGCTTTCACGGATTGGTCCAAGATCCGGCCGTTCGCCCCCCCGCGCGCGGTTGATGTGTCGAGTCGACGTTGCGGCAGTCATACACCGGCTAGTACCGCAGATCACAGGATTTGACAGATGGTCGGATGTCGGAGGATGGAGATGACAGTGGAAAAATCGCGCGCTTTATCCAAGCTAGCCATCCCGCGATCCGATCATTCCCTCTGAAACGCGGTACTAGTGTAGCGCTGTGGAGAATTGTTTGCCTGCTTGCCGCGCCCGCGTCAGGCCCCGTTGCAACGAGGCCCCGAGCACCGCGGTGGTTTGGCTAGAAGTGGATTGGTCTGTTGGATTGCGGCCCGACGAGCAGCTTGTGCTGGGGGCAAACGCTTGCCGAATCATGTATGCCGCGGCACCGCACCACAATGCTGTCACCACGAGTTCTTCTAGGCCCATACCTGTTTCCTCCCTCGCGTTAGCCCAAACCAGCCAAAAGTCCCAGTTGATACACGGCAAACGCCGCGAGCCAGGCCATGAACGTCATGGTGCCCCACTGCCCCAAGGCCCAGCCCCAGCTGTTTGTTTCTTGCTTGCACGTGGCAAAGGTGCTGACGCATTGCATCGATAGGGCAAAAAACACCAGCAGCGACAAACCCGTGAGCGGCCCCCCAGGGGGTTTTGCTGCTAAAGTCTTGCGTGACGGTGCAGGTGGCACGGCGCGATTCTCCCCCACAAAGTTCTTCGATACTTTGTGGGGGTCCCCTCGGGGGCCGGTTTCGTTTTGATCGCCCTTTTTTATCGTCCCTGCCCCGACCTGGAAAACTCCAGCAGGGACCCACGATAGTACATCCTGCGGTTCACCGCGCGTTAGCTCCTCATCACCGGAAGGTTTTGCAGCAAAGGGGCCCCCAGAACGTATCGAAGAGCTTTCTGGGGAAGGAGCAAAGCCACGCAGTGGCCCGCTGGCGATGGTGTAAGTGGGAATGAATGCCTCGCGAGCGGCAAAACTAGCCAGCAGCGACACGCAGATACGCCAGTCAAACCCTAGGGGGGCAAACACGGGTTGCACCACTTTGCCTAGCCGACCCGCGTAGCTGTGCTCTAGCTGAAACGTGTCTATCGCGTCGGAGTGTCGGGGGAAGGTGAACAAACCCCAGAGGACAATGCTCGCGGCAATAATGATTTTCCCCGCATCGCGCCAAAAGATCCAAACTTGGCATGCCGTTGTTCGCAGAGGCGGGACCAGAGCAGGGAAGCGGTAGGGGGGAAGGGCTTCTTGTGTGAAGAGTGGCGCGGTGGGGACCTGTAGGCAGTGTTTTAACGCGTAAGCCGTGCCGAAGGTAGCGGCGATTCCCAGAGCGTATAGCCCGATGAGCATGGCGCTGCCCGCGTTGATCACTCCCAGCAGCGGGGGGGCATGGGCGAACCAGGCGGCGATCAACAGGCTGTACACCGGCAGGCGGGCCGAGCAGGGCAAGAAGGGCGTAACAAATAGAGCGATTAAACGTTGCTTGCGCGAGGGGATATTGCGTAGGGCAAGCATGGCGGGCACCGCGCAGGCGAATCCGGCTGTCATGGCGGCGGCCGCTTGAGGAGGTAGCCCCACACGCCGCAGCAGGTGCTGCAGCAGACGCGACCCACGTGCCAGATAACCGGTGCAGCGCAAGGTGTTCAAGCAGACGAGCAAGGCGGCGATCGGGGGGGTGAGGGCGATAACGCTGCCGATACCGGTTAGAACACCGTCTAGCAAAAGCGAGCTCAACAGCGAAGCTCCAATCATCCCGCGCAGGGTGTCACGCACCGTATGGATCCCTTGCTCCAGGGCGTCAACGACGGGTTGGCAGCAGTTGAACAACAGATGCAGCAGGCCTGCCCACATTATCAGGAACAGCAAGGGCCCCAGGGCCGGGTGCAATGCGATGCGGTCGAATCGCTCGGCCGCGGAGGATGTTTCGTTTTTGATAATCATTTTCAAAATCAGAATACCACGGCGAGGATCTTTTAGGGAAGCATTTCTATTTAATTATGAATTATTAATTATGAATTATAAGACTTTTAAA
>JBCCEG010000333.1:0-2249 GCA_039030455.1 Myxococcota bacterium
AGGCCGCCAAAAGTCCATCACGTCTTGCGCGTGCAGGCCCTCGCCGGGCTCAAGCGCCAGAATGCGCGGGCGGGCCGTCACCAACATAGCGACCGCGCCGCAGCCTTGCGTGGGTTCGCCGCGACTGCCCAAGGGATAACGGGCGATGTCCGAGGCCAACACCAAGGCTTTTTTGTTGGGGCGGGCCGCGGCGAACATGCAGGCGAATCGCAAAGCGGCCGTGCCGCTATAACACGCCTGTTTCAGTTCCACCACGCGGCAGTCGGGGGGGAGATCCAGCAGCCCGTGCACGAACAAACCCGCCGATTTGGACTGGTCCACGCCGCTTTCGGTGGCAAACAAAACCAGCCCGATCTCATTTTTATCCGTGCGCTGCACAAGGGGGTGGGCGGCGCTCGCGGCCAATGTGACGGTGTCTTCGTCCAACGGCGGCACGGCCATCTTTTCCTGACCCAGCCCGTCGTAATACTTGCGCCAGTCCACTCCTCGCGCGCGGGCCAGGGTTTTTAAGTCCAGAAAAGTGCTGGCTGTGAAAAAGCTCAGTTGATCGATGCCGACGGGGGTGTCGGTTCCGCTCATGGTCCATGCCGCTTGTGTGTCCCCAGTCGACGTCACGATTGCCCTCCCGTGCTGTTTTACCACAGACCCCTTCCGCCGAGATTGTCGCGAGGAACCATCGCCGCTCGCATGTCCATCGCCAAGGACAAAAGCAAGACAACGGGGCTATACTGGCGACAATTGACGCAACACACGGGAACGAGCACGGAAAACCATCATGCCTCTTAAATCCCTCCCCGTCGGCATTCAAGAGTTTTCCGATCTGATCGAGAATAACCATGTCTACGTGGACAAAACCCAAGCCGTCCACGCGCTGCTGTCGCAGGTCGGCTGCCCCTATTTCCTCACCCGCCCGCGCCGCTTTGGCAAGTCGCTGCTGATTTCCACGCTGGCGGCCCTGTTCCAAGGGCGCAAGGAGTTGTTCAAGGATTTGTGGATCGGCCAAGAGGGCCGGTGGGACTGGTCCAAGACGTATCCGGTAATCCGACTGGACATGACCGAAATCCCCCGCTCGAATCCACAAGAGCTGCGTCGGGGCCTGGTCGTTTGGCTGCGCGAGGTGATCAAGGAGCATCAGCTGACGAACGAGATTGAGCTAGACCAGCCACCCGCGGGGCTGTTGCGCGACACCATTCGGTATATGAGCAAAGAGACTCAATCCGTTCTACTCGTCGACGAATACGACGCCCCGCTGGTGGACCATCTGCGCGGCGGCGATGAGCAAGAGTGGCGCCACAACCTGAAAATCGCCGAGGCCAACCGACAAGTGCTCAAGGACTTTTACGGTGTTCTCAAGGCCCAGGGCCGCAATTTGCGTTTCTTGCTGGTCACCGGCGTGAGCAAGTTCGCCAAAGTTTCCGTCTTTTCGGAGTTGAACCACCTGACCGACTTGTCCCTTTCCACCCGCGCGGCAACGCTGCTTGGGTACACGCAGCAAGAGCTGGAACGGGACTTCGCGCCCCATCTCCGACAACTAGCCGAAGAAACCGGCCAAACCCTCCCCCAGGTGCTGCGGGAGATCAAGCGCTGGTACGACGGCTTTCGCTTCTCCAGCCGCGACGTCCACGTGTACAACCCCTTTTCCACGCTGCTGCTGCTGCAAGAGCGGGAGTTCCGCGCCCACTGGTTCCAAACCGGCACCCCTTCGTTCCTCGTCCACCTGATCAAGCGCGTCGAGGACCCTCAGCCCATGGATCTAGCGGGCGCCAAGGTGGCCCAGAGATCCTTTGACAGCTACGAGCTGAATAAGCTGCCGCAAAATCTGCTGCCGCTGATGGTCCAGACGGGTTACCTGACCATCGCCGACCATGATGCCGCCACGCGGCGGTACACGGTGGACTATCCCAATCAGGAAGTCCGCGAGGGGTTTTTAGAGAGTCTACTGGAGTCTTACGCCAACTTGCCCAAGGGCCAAGCGGTCACCGATCTAGACCGGTTGACCGACGCCTTGGCGGAAGCCGATCTCGACCAATTTTTCGTCGCGTTGCGGCGCGTGCTGGCGGGCGTGCCCTACGAACCGCACATCGGGCTGGAAAAGTATTATCAAAGCCTGTTCTATTTGATTCATGTCTTGCTAGGTTTTCGCATTCAGACGGAAGTCCGCATCAACACGGGCCGCATCGACGCGGTCATCGATTTGGACACGCACACCTACATCTTTGAGTTCAAGCTAGAGCCGGGCAATCCAACGC
>JBCCEG010000334.1:0-2247 GCA_039030455.1 Myxococcota bacterium
TCACCCGCCGCGGAACTCTTGCGCTTGGGCGAGCAGGCGGCAATGGGTCGCGCGCGCACGCTCACCGCCAGCCCCACGTCGGGGTCGAACAGGGCATCATCAGCCTCGCTGGGGCTGCTGCTCAACGTGTCCGTCAGCACCACGACGGGGAACTCCAACCCCTTGGCCTGATGAATCGTCATGATGCGCACGGCCCTTGGCGCGGCGGTGCTGTCGGCGTCGGTGCCGCGAGAGGGTTGCCGCGCCATGTCCCACCAGGCGGCAACCACATCCCCGGGGTCCTCCCGCGACGCGGCCGCTTGCCACATCAAGTGCTCCACGTTCGCCAGACGTTCTTGCCAATCGTCTTCTAGCGCCAAGGCGAGGCCATAATCTCCTTGATGCACCACGGTTGCCACTGCCTGGGCCAGATTCCCCCGCCGCAGCTGTTCACGGACGTCTTGGAGCAAACGATTGAAGGCACACAAACGATCACCTACCTTGGGGTCCGTAACCGTAGAGACGCGACTAATCGCGTGTCTACTTGCATCACCCACCCTCCCCGCCTCATCCGCATCGCCGGAAGGTGTGGCAAACAAAGGGGCGCAGCCCCCCAACAGAACGGGAAGCTCGGAATCCGGCACGGCGATCAAGGGAGAGCGCAACGCGATCAACCCAGCCAACTCGTCGTCAGGCTGCAACGCCAAACGTAGCGCGCTGACAATGTCGGCGATTTCCTGCCGCTGGAACAACGACTCGCCACCCACCAAACGGGCGCGAACGCCCTGTTGCTCCAGCGCGCGTCGCACACGAGCTCCCTGCGCCAGGCGACGCACCAACACGGCCACGCCCGCCTCGGTCCATTCGCCCCGCCGCAACCGCGCGCGCACTTGTCGCGCGACAACCCGCGCGGCGGCGGCGTTCACATCTTGCCCTTGTTGCACACGCACGCGCCACAGCTGCCCCGCCGTCCCCAGATCCGCGCGCAACGACCGCAGCCGATCCGCGTCGTGCAACGGCACGCCGTCTTCCCCTTGCCCCAGCGTGGCGTGCGCCACTTGATTGACCAACCGCACAATGGCGCCTTGACAACGCCGACACGTGGGCAGGTTCTCGCGTCGCCCGCCGTCGCGCGTCACCTTTTCCACCAAGCGACTAAACAACCCCGCATCGGCACCACGAAAGCCATAGATGCTTTGCTTGGGGTCGCCCACGGCGAACAGCAAACCGGGCTGCAAGGGGGGGCTTTCGCCCCTTTGTTTGCTACACCCTTTGCCTCTTTCAACGTTTTGCCTGTTCATCGAAAGGTTTGGGAGCGAAGTCACGTAGTGACCCCTACGCTCCGCCAACAACAAAAGCAACTCCCCCTGCACGGGACTGGTGTCTTGGCACTCATCCACCAGCAACCGATCCATCTGGGCGTGCACTTCTTCACGGACTCGCGGGTGATCGCGCAACAACGTGACGGTCAGCGACAGCAGATCGGCAAAGCGCAAGTCTTGCGTTGCCAACATGTGCGCGCGCACGCGCCCGTCCAACGCCGCCAACAACTCCCGCATGGCTTGGGCCTGCGGCAGCGAAAAATCATCGCACACGGCGGCGCCCAAGGCTCGCAGCGCTTGTTTGACGGGCCGAACAAACGCCTTGCGCCCCAACCCCGCCAGCGCCTGCCGCGCGCGCTCGAACGCCGACACAACGGCAACCTCCCCTCCTCCGATTCCCCGGCGCAACAGAGCATGCAATTCAGTCAGCGCCGCGTCGGCGTCAACAAACGCCGCTTGAGCGGAGGGCTCTAGATCGGCACGATCCACGGCCCGCATCGCCTGTTGCAGGTCTTGCCAGGGGCTGAGCCCCTTTGATTGGCTTGAGCTATGCGCGCCGGTGTGGCTCGATTGAACATGGCAAGAGTTTTGATCGCCTGGGTCCCCGCTGGAGCCTGCCCCTGGCTCCGAACAGGGGCGGGGACGACAAAGAGAAACCGCGCCGCGCGGTCCACCGCGCGCGATAGCCACATCGACGAAACGTGTGGCGGCAAGGCCGCTTGCGGCTCCTTGTTCGCTCAGCTGTTCGTAAACGGCAAGCAAGCTGGGGACTACGCCGACGGTGCGCGCGGCGTTGCCCAACCCCACGCGGGCAACTAAATCACGCACCGCAGCGGCTGTGTGGGGAGAAGCCTCTCTAAGCGATTCGAGTCTCCCTGGGCCTTTGGCGGCAAGCCCCCACAGGGGGTGCAAAACCGTTTCGCGGCCCAACCGGTGCATCAAGTCA
>JBCCEG010000335.1:0-2234 GCA_039030455.1 Myxococcota bacterium
CATGTTGATCAGGGGGATGTCCGTGGCGACCATTGCCGAGTTGACCGGCTTGCCCCGCCACAAGCTAACCGCGTTACGCAAGAAATAGATCGCGTTTTTTGGACAAGGGCCGCGCTCACGTGGGTGGAGGCGGGTCGGAGTCTATCGGCGTTGGTCGTTTAGCTCTCGCAGCCGTTCGATGCCTCGATCCGCCACCCGCACGGCGAGGCAAGGCTTCGTTAGGACTCTCCGGTGGAGGGTCCGGCCTGGCCCAAAGGGCTTGAGAATGCCTTGGAATGCGGCGGCTCGACGGCGCTTTGACGCCAAGGGCGGCAGGGAAAGCGGTCTCAAGCCCTTTGGGCCAGGTCGGCAACGCAGTGGCCTCCCCTGCTCCAGGCCAGAGTCTGCACCGCAGACTCTTAACGGCCCCTGCTGGGGCCGTTGCCTCTCGCAGCCGCGCACCAAAGCCGCTGGCGCGGCGTTCTCTCTCTGTCCGAGCCTTGCGGATTGGTCTCATTTCCCCAGCCGCTGCTTGATCCGGCTCAAGGTGTATCCGCGCTTTTGCAACGCGCGGATCTGCTCGATGCGCTGGCTCATCCGCGGCGCGTAGAGTTGGTAGCCCGACGCGGTCACGTCGGCCACATGCAACAGCCCTTCCTTGGTCCAGTGGCGGATGGTGGAATTGGGCTCTCCCACCTTTTGGGCGAGCTTGCCGATTTTGAGTAAGGCTTCTTCTTCCGGCTCCGGCTGCTCGTCTTCTCGGCCGCGCGCGGCGCGCAAGTACAGATCCAGCGAGCGTTCCGTCGCTTGCAGAATGAGGGTCTCATAGTCGTTTTGCGATCCGCCAAGTTGGGCTTTTTCCAACGCCGCCAGATAGGCCAGCCGATCCCGCGTGCGAATGATCGCCGCCGGATAGCCCGCTTGCAATAGAATCATGTTCATCAGCAGCCGTGCCGTTCTCCCATTGCCGTCGGCAAAGGGGTGGATGGTCACCAGGCGATAGTGCGCTTGGGCCGCCCGTTGTGCTGGATGCAAGCCGCGCTCGCGCCGCAGCCGGCGGTAAAACTCCTCCATCAGCACGGGCACCTTGCGGGGGTTGGGCAAAATCACCGCCGAACCGGCGATGCGCACGCTCACGCGGCGATAGCGACCCGCGTTGTCGTCGTCGATGCCCTTGAGAATCATGCCGTGTATCCGAAGAATGTCTTGAGGGGTCACCCCGGCGCGGGATTCGCGCTTGACTCTTTGCTTAACCCAGTCCAGCGCGGCCGCGTGATTAGTTGCTTCCAGGTGTTCGATCAGCGACTTGCCGCCGACGGTCAGCCCTTTTTCAACCACAAGGGCAGTTTCGCGCCGCGTGAGCGTGTTGCCCTCGATGGCGTTGCTGGTGTAGGTGAGCTCGACGCGAAACCAATCGTCTAGCTGGGGAACGGGAGCATTTGGCTTGGACAAAAGCTTGTCCAGCGTTTGTTTTTTGCGCGTGAGCTTGTTCCAGTCCATGCGTTAAACCGTAACGTGATACGTTATGGTTTTCCAGTTAGCGTTCGGGGAGGTGGTCTTCCACCCGTTCGTAGATCCGTTTGTGGTGGCGGATGCCCGCCAGGCGAAACGGGCCGGCGCGGCCGCGTGGGAATGCGTGGACACCGCCGTCGGTGGGAACGCGGCGCGTGAACAGGGCTTTGTATTGTTCGTAATCCAACTCGACTCTGTCCGCGAGCAATCGCCGATGGCGTTCCGTCAGCAGCCGCGATCGATATGCCCCTTGCACCACGCCGCTAAAAAACTCGCCGGTGCAGCCGGACCCGTAGCTAAAAAAGCCGATGCGGCGGCCCGACAGATCGTCGCCCGCGTGGTCCAGCAAGCAGGCAAGCCCCTGGAAAATCGAGGCGGCGTAACTGTTGCCCGTGCCGCGGCCGTAATGCAGCGAGTCCGCGATGTGCCGGTCCACTTCCGCCGCGTCGGGCTCGCGACCACGCGCGTTTTTGAGTAGGTGAGCGTGAGCCTTGCGCGCCATGCGCGTGAAGGGCAGGTGGTAGCAGAATTTGTCGATCGTCTCCAAGCAGCGGCCCGTGGCGGCGGCATATCGTTCCCAACACTTGAGTGCCGTATGCATGTACATGTGCGCGGAGTATTTACCGTCCACCAGGGCTTCTTGCCGATAATTAGGCCGCCAAAAGTCCATCACGTCTTGCGCGTGCAGGCCCTCGCCGGGCTCAAGCGCCAGAATGCGCGGGCGGGCCGTCACCAACATAGCG
>JBCCEG010000336.1:0-2233 GCA_039030455.1 Myxococcota bacterium
CGGGGCCGGAACTTGGGGTCCCCGCAAAGTATTTGCGCGGAGCGCAAAACTTTGTGGGGCAAAAGCCAAGGCCCCTTCCCTGCTTGGGGGACGCAGTCCACACTTGTGGACTGCTCACGCAAGCGTGCCCCCGCACAGCCCCTGCCCCCGAGCAGGGGCAGGAATCCAGAAGACAAAGGTGCTTAACGATAGGGAGGAGTCAGGTCATGTCGGGACACAGTAAATGGTCGACCATCAAACACAAAAAAAGCAGAACGGACGCCAAACGCTCCAAGGTGTGGGGCAAGCTCATCCGTGAGGTGACCGTGGCCGCCCGCATGGGTGGCGCGGACCCCGGGGCGAATCCTCGGTTGCGCAAGGCAATGCAAGACGCGCGCGCGGCTAACATGCCCAAGGACAGGATCGACCGCGCCGTTCACGGCGCAACGGCCAAGGATGCGGCGCGGTACGAAGAACTGACGTATGAAGGGTATGGTCCCGCGGGCGTGGCGGTGTTGGTGGAGTGCTTGACCGACAATCGCAATCGCACCTTGAGCGATGTGCGCGTCGCGTTTGACAAAAACGGCGGTCGGCTTGGCTCCGGCGGCTCGGTGCGGTTTGTCTTTCGGCAAGAGGGACAGTTAATATTTGCTCCGGCCGAAGATCGGGCGATGCCAAGCGAAGAGCAGCTATTGCAAGTGGGGCTGGAGTTGGAGATTGACGATGTCAAGCAAGAGGGGGAAAGTCTGATTGTCACCTGTGCACCGGCGCGGTTTCATGCGGTTTTATCTGCCTATGAGCAGGCCGATCTGGTTCCCGGGGAGTCGCAGCTGGCCATGGTGGCGCGGAATGATGTAACGGTGCGGGGTAAGGAGTTGCGGCAGCTTTTCACCTTGCTGGAGCAGCTGGAAGATTTGGATGACGTGCAAAAAGTGTGGAGTAATGCCGCCTGGAATGATGAATTATGAGTTACGAATTCCTTTCTTCGTGACGTTTTGGAATTCATAATTTATAATCCATAATTCAGTCGACCAATAACCGTCTGAACTCTGTTAAGAAGGCTCTGGGTGTTTGCTGAACAGGGATGGGTAGTTGGCCTACTCTTCCATCGATGTTGGTAAAGCGAATCGTTTCCAGGGAGGTGCCCGGGTTAGCGTTCACGTATTGGACACTTGTTTGAAAGAAGATTTGGACGGCCTCGACGAGCGGGTAGTGGAAGATGCCTGTTCCAGCAGCGGGAAATGAAATGACTTGGACATTTTTTCTGCTCGCTTTTTCCAACGCATTCCAAATCGTTGTGTAGAGTAAATGCTGTCTGTGGGCAGTGCCTCCTCCAGGTGCAACCACATGGATCATGTAGGTGATCCGCTGCTGTGCTCCGTTGACATTTCGAGTCGCTAGGTTGCCCGGGTTGGAAACGACGGCCGAGCCCACCGGCACATTGTTGCCGCCGTTGTGTTGGGCTTTGTACCCGTTGGCCCAGGTGAGTTCGTTGTAGGGGTTGTTGCCGGCGGCGGTTTTGATGGCTCCGTCAACGCCTCCCCCACCACCCAGACTGCCGTTGGCCGCGTTGACGATAGCAGTGATTTGAGCAGGGGCTCCCATTTCCTTCGTGATATCGCCGTGGACAATTTGAATTTTCTTGCCTGCGGCCGCATGCCCTGCTTGCCACTCCGCCTCGACAATCACTTGGTTGGGGGTGGGATGGTTGTTGCCGATGGCGGCCGCGGCCGGTATAGGGACGCCTATCCCTACCGGGTTATTGGCCTGAAGAAAAGTTCTGAATCCAGCCAAGGGGTCTTCGGGATTTGCTACCGGGTCGTACCGTTTGACAAACCCATGATCGGCGGTGCCGGCTAGGGCGGGTACACGGTCCGCGACGGGCAGGCGAGGGGCATCTGGATCCTGCAGAACGCCGACCCACGTGTTCGCGGCGCCACCACCGTTGTTGTTATTGCTTTGCGACGAGGAAGTCTGCGAAGACGAGTTTGATGCTGTGTTGTTTTCGCCTGCTGAAGAGGATTCATCGCCTTCTGCTTCCCACCAGGGATTGGTTGTTGGATCCGTTTGAGTGCGATCCTCCGGCTGCTGTTGTATTTCTATATCACCAGTTGGGGCTTGGCATCCCGCGACCGCGAGAAACGCGCCTGTTAGAATTCCTGTCAGTTGAAACTGTTTCATAAATCACTCTTTTCAATCTCTCTCACTATTCTTATGATAATGTATTGGAAAGATTTTGTCAATTATAACGCCA
>JBCCEG010000337.1:0-2232 GCA_039030455.1 Myxococcota bacterium
TGGAGTCCTTGGGCTGACCCGGTTTGACCCAAGGCTGGCTGGCGTCCATCCAAGTCAGCCGGCGGGGATGAAACCGTTAACCGACGACCCCTACAGGCGGGTAGTCTCTCCTGGAGCAGTTCATTCTCGCGTTTCGTTTTTTCCTCCCCTCCAGATTCCACAAGCCGACCTACCGGGAGCTCAGTCCAGGGGATCAGAGGTAAGCAAGTCACGGCCAGTGTCGGGGTTCTTGCTGCGCGTCCTTGCTGAGGTTTGCGTGCTGGATTTCTACGCGTGCATAGGTGTTTCGACGAGCCTTGACCCGGTCAAGCGGGAAGGAAAAAGCGAGGGAGATCTCTCCAGTCCTCGGGCCTGCAGCGAGTCGCTGTTGGGCGCGCTCGTGTCGGGAAGCGTCGAGCAGATGAGCCGACAATAGGATAGGGCGCGGGCAAGGTAAGGTGCCCCCTTTTTCAGTCAGCGCTGCTTCGCTTTTCGCTGGACTTGCTCAGCGCGTGTCCTCGGCAGGGCTTAGCGTCAAGGGGACGAGGTGCAAGCGGACGGGAAAGCGGTGGACTCGCTCGAGGTAAGGCGGCACGCGCCCCCTTTGGTCGCCAACAGAGTCGGGGTTTTTGTTGTTGTGGTGCTGGTGGTGATCACAATTTAACTTTGATGATGTAGCGGTCAGTCCACAGCACGGAACTTCGCTCGGTACATTCCCCACGAGCCCAAACTCGACGTTTGAAGCGTGTTGGGGGTCGTCGAGGGGGGACCGACGCCGCACGGACGGCCGCAAGGGCGGTCAATCCGGCGCTGACCGACTGGATGCATGCAAATTCTGCCCAGGGGCGAGGGTGGAGGGCTTAGGCATTCACGATGACGTCCATTTCACGCACAAGAAACGCACGATCGCGCTTGATGGGGATGCATATAAGCGCACGCGAGCGTGGTCCAAGACTCTTAAAGTGTTACAACACTCCTAATAGGCGAGATCCAATGACGTCCATACCATCGTACGCTTTGGACCGGCGACGATCATGGTAAGAATCGCACTCCGGGCCCCCTAGCCCTCACTAATTCCGTCTTCATCAAATCTATCAAGTCAGCCGCTCCCTGAGCCGCTGATGGAATCGCATTGAGCATACTAAACAAAGCATTGCAGCCGATTAAAGCCGATTCCCCTTATACCGACTGGGATGTCCGTTTTCGTGGCACCATCGATCGGCATTCACCCCGTTCCCTTGGCTCCATATGAGTCGAAGCTTCTACACCAGGCGCCAGTACCACCATTCATGCTTTATAATACTTCATGGCTGTGGTATGTGGGGTCGTCAGTCCATCCGGGCCGATGAGGAGCGACGAGAATCGATGCCAATCCATTCCAGTGGATGGCACCCGTACCTAAGCGGACGTTATGAGCATTACCAAGCCTCACACTAGGTCACTAATCATGTACGAGCTCTACGGAGTTTATGCACACAGCTGGAAACACGCCAAAGCACCGATCAGCGAATCCATCATCCCCAACCGCGCGATGGATGGCCCAAATGGGGACGTAACGCACGTTTATATGTCGGATTGCATGATGTAACGCTCACAAAACATGACCTATATCACAAACTGTACTTACATATGCATCCCTCTCTTTTTACGTGATAAAAGCGTTAGAAAAACGCACTCGCAAGCTTTTGCGACCCCATTATACCCTTTTCTGTGCATCTCGGTACATAAACGGGGCGCTTACGTCATTTTTGCTCGACTTAGGCGTGGGCGAGGGCCTCGTTTCATCGTGGCAACACGAGGGTAAGGTCGACGCCCCCCTAAACACCGTAAAAGGGGACTAACCACCAACGGAATCGGGGGGGAGAGGAAGCGGCTGGCGGTAAAAGGCGAGCCTGGTTGTCGTTGCCGTGTCCTGAGGTTTTTCTCGCTGTCTCGCTTGTCACGGCTCTTGTCCAGCCGTGATCGCCACCAAAACCGGTGCTTGCTTGGTCACGAACAGAGGCTTGGACTCCCCGACCCGCTTTCCTCGCTTTGTCCGCTTTCTTTCCGGTCAAAAGTATTCGCTTACTCTCTTCGCGGCACAATGCCCGCCGCACCCGCGCCTCGCTCGCTATGTGTCTCTCTCGTTTCTCTTGCCCCTGTCCGTAGCTGCCGACTTGCTTCTCGTCTCTTACTCCTTAGGGGTGGAGGTGAGGGAGGTGTGTTCGACCCTTTTGTGCCTTCCTTGTCTATGAGAACGAGCTCCGAAAGCAA
>JBCCEG010000338.1:0-2206 GCA_039030455.1 Myxococcota bacterium
CCCGTACTCCGCTATGATAAGCACCGGAGGATCGGAGTCTCTCCGGCTCCGCCGGCAGCTTCGCGACGGTCGGGGGGGATAAAGGCAAGCGCTGGAGTCCCCGAAGGGGAAGGGGAGGGAAGGGGCGGGGGGGATAAAGGCAAGCGCGGATCCATTTAGACTACCCGTACGAGGGACTGTACTTCTCACGCGCCGTACTTTTGTATTACCCATACTCTCTTACGGGCGTAAGAAACGCCGCGCAAGCGGCTACGCAGCAAGCGCCGAGCGTGGCAGCTGGGCGGCGATTCCGTTGTCAATAGAGGCGGGCACAAATACGCCCGCCCCCGTAGCACCGACCTTTTGTCTTCGTCGGCTTGCTTTTTAACCCAGCCTCTCCCCTCCCCTCCCCGCCCCTCCCCTCCCTCCGGTCCTTTAGCTTGCGCACCGAAGGTGCGCAAGCAAAAGCACGGGTCGTGGGCCGGGGTTGGGGTTTGGCGTCCACAAAGTGGACTGCACTTCGGGTCCCCGGAGGGGCGGCGAACGGGTTCCTTCGGAAAGGGGCGCGCGACTGCCACTTTTCACGGGCAGCCGGTTGTGGGAATATCTACGGCCCGCCGGGCCGAAAGGCGCATAGGTTGCGCACGCGGCTGCGCGACTGCTTGGCTTGCAAACCGCGCTTACGAGCGAAAGCTGCCCGTTTCTTACGTGTCTTACGCCACACGGAGATTTTCTTTTACAAAACGGAACCACCTCTGACGCGGCGAGGTTGCAACCCCGAACACAAAGATATTTTATAATTTATGACAAGCACATTCTTAATTTTAAAGTGGCGTCTCTTGGGAAGACAACCCTTAAAAACGTTCATCGGTACTGCGCAACGCGCTCCCTCGCGCTATTGCGCGATCGTCAGTAAACCTTCTTCGGGGCGCAGCCTATTTGCGCCGAAGGGCGCCAAGGTTTCTTGTACTTGCGCGAGCAGGCGGCGTCCCGAAGAAGGTGCCTGGGCACAGCCTGCTCCCGTGCACTTCTCCAACCGACCGTTGGTGGGCGTAAAGCCGGCGGCGCCTTTAAAAGGATTTAGCCAGCCTAGCCTTTTTCACGATAAAGTTAGCAGGCTGCGCCACGGCACCTTATCACGACCAAAATATAGTGTTGCGGCGAGAGCGCCGCTTGTAGCACGGCGACGCTTTGCTAAGCCACGGCATTTTATTTATATGCAAGACGTTCGTCTTTGTAGATGCGATCCTTTTCCAATGAATTATGATGTGGAATTAGGCTTTCACTGTAGCGCACCCTTATCACGATCCGTGCGGCTACGCGGCGCTCATTTGCGCCCCCAGTACTCATCGAGTCTTCTAACAGATCAGTTAGCAACTCTCGGAGCGCGTGACCGGCAGCCTCTTTTCACAAAAAACTCGCCTACGGCGAGCAATCCAGCAGCTGCGGAACAGAGGGCGCCTTTTCATTTTCACGATTCCGATTTGGGACGCCGCTTTTTTGCTTGCGCACCTCAGGTGCGCAAGCAAGCGCCCTCGCCCCTTCGGAGCGAGCACGGGCGCAAAGTCACTAAACAAGCGCGTGTAAGCAGGCTATTGCGTACATGCAACCTTCTAATTATCTTAAACCCTAATGACAATCAGGTTGCTGTCCGGGAAGCCTCCCGGACCAGTTTGCCCATTTTAAGTTTTGTGGATTCAAATACATTAACCGCAGGAATTACATACCCAGTGCTTGGTAATATAGGCTCATTAAAGTTTTTTCACTTATTTTTTAGTTGGATGGTTAAATTCGTAAGGAGTCGAGGATTTCAAAGCCGCATATTCCTGGGGCGAGGATACTCTCCTGGGGGAGGTACTGCCACTTACGCATCTGAGAGAACGCTATAGGGGTCTGTGCTTGCCCGGGCCGAAATGGGTCTCCCCTCTTACTCTTCCTCTTCCTGTGCACTCGCGACCCTCGTGTTGCCAGCTCACTCGCTGCGCTCGTTCTCCCCGCCACTCGCGCCTCCCCGACTACTCGCCTTTTCGGAGAAAAGCGAGGAGTGCAGTCCACAAAGTGGACGCCCACTCGCCTCCCCTCCAGCGCTTGCCGCCGCCCCTTTCCGAAGGAACCCGTTCGCCGCCGCTCTCCCCTCCCTCCCTCCCCTCGCCCCCCTCCCCTCCCCGCCCCGAAGGGGTCGGGGTCGGGGCGGGGGAGCGAGTGGGCGGGGCGGGGCGGGGGCGGC
>JBCCEG010000339.1:0-2199 GCA_039030455.1 Myxococcota bacterium
GCCCCCGCTGGTTCGCTTCGCTCACCCCTGCGGGGGCCCAAACCAGCTCAGCTTTGCATAGCTTTGTTGTTGTTGAGCGAGCTGGCACCGTTCGGAACCAAGCACCAGGGGTGAGGGTCGCGAACCTGGAGAGGCGGCTTGCACCGTTCGGAACCAAGCACCAGCGGCGTTTACGCCGCTGGCGTGAAACTTAGAGGCGGCGCCCAACAGGGGGGTTGTGTCGAACGCGCGCAAGCGCGCCCAACCCTTTGGCTGAACCAGCGAGCTCGCCAACCTAGGGAGCTACTCCAGGGTGAGCAACAGGTTATTTTACAACAGTAGCACAATATTTTGGGTCTCCTTTTAATTTTTGCGAGGGAACGACCTACACTCACCTTATAGCTCAAAACGGATGGAGAGGGATTCGAACCCCCGGCACTAGAACAATGCTCCGGTTTTCAAAACCGGTACCTTAAACCACTCAGACATCCATCCCAACGCCCCGATAATGTTGTCACCCTCTACGAACGTTGTGTGTTCCTTTGTCCGGCGAACCTTCCACCTTTAGTTTCTTGACCTTTAGCAGCGACCGTGGACCCCGTACTATTCTAGTAGGGGGGCGGGTCTGTAGGCGCTGCTCGGCGAACAGTCAGCCGGGCTGCTCCTATCATGGGGGCTCTTTTACTTCATACACAAAGAGCTCAACGGGCGCAGCGAGTTCTAGTTACGGGGTTAGGTATTGTGGACTCTTTGGCTAAACACTCGGGGCAATCGGCGACCCCCTCGTTTATGCAATCGGAAGAGTTCGCTGGCGCGCTAGTCGCCGTCCTCGAGGGTCTTTGGCTCAGTGGTGCAGGTATCGTGCCCCCCTTCGGGGGCCCAAAAACACCGTTTTGGCGCTTGGTCCGCCTATTGTGGAAGCGAACCACCTATAACACAACTAGGGACTCGCTCGGCGCTCAGGTCCGCCGGGAACGGTCAAGCCCCCCAAAAGAACACAGAACGACCTTCCTAGATGGGCAGGGGGGGAATCGAACCCCCGACTTCACGCTTATCAAGCGCGTACTCTTAACCGCTGAGTTACATGCCCGTGCTGCACCTTTTTTCTGGGCTCCTAGTGCACTCTCGCTTCGCTTACTACGTTCGAGAAATCACTGGGAGAGTTCACCTACGGCGCGTTAGCGCCGGCATTCACTTCTAGCGAACAATGCAGGACAGTTCACTAGCCATGATCTGACCCCGGGCACCCATTGGACCCTTAGCGCCCTCCGCCCCGAAGGACCGGTGGCATTTGGCATTTGCGAGGTTCGCTTACACCTAGCTGGACAAGGGAGTTTGAAGAGTGGAATTGGCTGACCAGCTACAGTTGAACCAGCACTATTTGAAGTTTGGCCGATTTACTTTTTCTTCTAGTACAGTGAGTGCTTAGGAAAAAGCGCAGCAACTGGCTCAAAGGAAGGAGCGATTGTGATTAACGACCAGCGGGACCCAGGGCGACCCCTTTGCCGTTCAAACAACGTTCGAGTGGACGAGCTGGGCGTTCTATGTTTTGGCGCGCCCGTGGGTTTTCGCCCTAGTATGTCTAATCTAAAACAGTCCCGCCTCCTGGTGGCTACTTGAATCACATGACGAGGGTTAAACACTGAACTTGGGCTAAGGGGTGTTTGCCGAACATGGTCGGAGGCCGGGTTCGGGTCGCCAATGAAGGTCGGAGTCGGTCGACCGCGAGTGCTGGTTACGGTCGGCACGGGGAAAAGTTCTACCAATTCGCTGCAAAAGAGTAATCTTTTGTTTGCGTCGGGTGGGGTCGCCGCCCTACAGTTTGGCCGGAGCGCCGGGATCCACGAACTGGTCGAGCTCGCCCGCCGCGAATCTGCAAAAGCACGGTTAAAAACCTACCAAAATTTGAATGAAAATCTGCCACGTCCCACCAATTTTTTTGAGGAGGTTTGCACGTAAAATTCGGTATTTATAGGAACCGGGCCCCAGCCAGAAGAAGCAGCGACCCCACCCTCCCGTAGCTCCGATGCTAATTAAAAACCACACTGTCCAGACAGCGCGGTTGCCGGTTGTGTGACCGTTCCCTACGCTGGTGCTGTTGGGCGGTGCAGCCAAAGGGTTGGGCGCGCTTGCGCGCGTTCGACACAACCCCCCTGTTGGGCGCCGCCTCTCCAGGTTCGCGACCCTCACCCCTGGTGCTTGGTTCCGAACGGTGCAAGC
>JBCCEG010000340.1:0-2198 GCA_039030455.1 Myxococcota bacterium
GGCGGTCGGCATAGCCTGGCCGCCAGCGCTTGCGCGACGACCCTCTCACGTAGCCTTGTGTTCGAAGAACACGCGAGTGGTTTGCGCGCTCGCAAGCTCTTTATCCCCCCGCGCCCTCCGGTACTCCGGTCTACGACCGGAGTACGGGTCGTACGGTCGTAGTGGGTCTCCGAAGGAGCGCAAGCGCGGTCTTTGTGCCCACCCCAACCACTCTCAGGCGTAGCCTGAGAGCGGAGGGGCGGGCCCCCGACCCCGACCCCCTCGGGGCGGGCGGGGAGGGCGGGCGTAAGAAAAGAGACCCGTCAGTAACCGTATACGGGGGTTGCTTGGGTTCGACAATATTTGACTCTATATACGCCTCATGTGGATATTGCCTTTATTTCAGTTGAACACATTATGAGAGATGTCTCTGGGGGTTGGTTGCTACGTTATATGCATGCGAATGGCGCCAGCATGTTTTTTATTGTTGTTTATATTCATATGTTCCGCGGTTTGTATTATGGTAGCTACGCAAGTCCTCGTGAAGTGCTTTGGTGTATTGGAGTAGTTATTCGTGCGCCGTGGATAGGCAAAAAAAGCCTTAGCATATTAAATTTAAATGTCGCAACCGCTTGTTATTTCACCTATTTGCTCGGCTCCGGTTCCCGTCATTTTGAGTGCTGCGATTGCTTTTGGTGCGCGGCTTGCCGGCGCAATTGGGCTGGGCGATACAGGTCGTCGCGAAGGTGCTCTCGCGCAGCTGCAGGGGTCGCAGACCACTTAGTGCTTTTTTGCTCCGCCTTTTCAGAAAAAAACAGTGCGCACGGCACCTGCATTGTCTCCGGCTCCGCCGGGCTCTTCCAGCGCTTGCGCGACCCGCGACCCAGTCCTGTCACCAAAGGGCAACAGTACGCGGGCGCGGGGGGGCCCCGAAGGGGTCAATCGCCAAAACTCTGTTACCGGTAGTCACCTGGTGGCGATCCAAGCACTTTGGCGCTACACGTCTTTTTTCGATCGATCTGCGGCGTCCGAGGTGCGAAAGAATTCCAGCAAGGCGCCTCGGGTGCTGCGCCACACCGGGTGCGTTACGGGAGCCGACCTGCGCAAGCACCGGTTATCACGGCTTAAGGTGAAAATTCGCAAATGACCCAGAGGTAGCGCATTACGCGTGGAAAAGCATCTGATAAATATTTGCTGGAAAAGACCGCTGAAGCAGGCTAGTTCGACGAACCCAACTCTAATTCTTTCTCATAAACCATCAAGCGAGCGTTTGACGATCAGTGATAGAACGCCAAATCTAAGGGGCCAAAACCCGGAGCTCCGCCAAAAAACCGCTGGTAGAATGAACAGTGGGGGGTAAATATCCAGAAAATCGCTTTCTCAGTAGGTGATCACGCGCCGCGTAAGCGGCATCGTCTTCTGTAAAGGGAGCCGCTGCTCAGCAAAGGTGGCGCCGCGGATCCGGAATGTTTATTGCGCGCCCTTCGGCGCAAATCGGACACATTTGGTGCTTGCGCGTTTTAGCGCCTGTGCATTTTCTGGTATAACCAGAAAGGCACCGCCAATAACATACCGTAGAGCGCGCGTAAACCGCGGCGCGCCGGCGGCTTATAGGATATGTAACCACGGGATCGACACGGGCTCGGCGCGTTAGCGCCGAGATCCAGCGACGGAGACTTCATAGTGAATCAGTAGGCTCTTTGGTTTTTACGCCTCACTTTAGAAAAGTGAGCGCTAGCGTGCTCGTAAGACAGTATTGGGCGCGTAGTATAAAACGGTTCGGGCGTAAGAAACGGATAAAGTTCTTTATGTGAAAAGAAATTTGTGTGGAGGTCGTTTCAGTTGCGGCTCACTGCGTTCGCCGCCCGCGCTCCGCGCTTGCGCGAGACCGTCGCTCGGGAAACCGTGAAGCGCGCCTTCGGCGCAAAGTGGTAAACGGGTCTTTATCCCCACCAGCGCTTGCGCGACTCCCCCTCCGGTACTCCGGTCTGCTCGCTCCGCTCTCCCCTTCGGGGACCCTAGCGCTGCGCTCCCCTCTTTATCCCCGAAGCCGGGGGGGATAAAGAGCACAAAGAGCCGGCGGTCGGCATAGCCTGGCCGCCAGCGCTTGCGCGACGACCCTCTCACGTAGCCTTGTGTTCGAAGAACACGCGAGTGGTTTGCGCGCTCGCAAGCTCTTTATCCCCCCGCGCCCTCCGGTACTCCGGTCTACGACCGGA
>JBCCEG010000341.1:0-2188 GCA_039030455.1 Myxococcota bacterium
CTTGCGAAGCTTGCTTCGCAAGCGCAAAGGACGCGGAGTACGCCAGCGCTTGCGCGACTCCCCTCCCTACGCGCAAAGCGCGAGTCGGGGCGGGGAGAAGGGGAGAAGTGGACCGCCTTGCAGGCGCGAGCAGAGCAGGGCCGGTCCACTTTGTGGACCGCAGGGAAAGGATTGGGTTTGGCCATGGGTTTTACCGCGGCTTCGCCGACTTTTTTTACGCCACTTGCGTTTCTTACGCCCCGGAAGACAACAAGTGAAGCGGAAGTGGCCCTCCGGTCCCGTCCGGTCCCCCCGAACGAGCGGAGCTCGTTTGCAGCCGGGGGGACCGGCGGACGGGTCGTACCGGCGGAGTGCGCGCAAACCTGTTTAACGAGCGCTGAAGTCAGTGAATTGACTAGTCTTTTTTTATGCGCTTGCCCCTTTTTGTAGAATTACTTACGTTATTTTTAGAGTTTGAAGTATTGTCTATCTTTCTGCGCTTTGTCATTTTGATTGTGCGCGCTACGCGCGCAGTGATGACGTGCTCTTCACCAGAGCTAAAATCACTATAGCGCGTCCGGGTACGCCAATTTAAGCGGCTGTGAAACTGTGTTTTTTTTTGAAGAAAACCATAAAGCTCGAATAATGAGGATTTGTTGGAAAATTGAGGAGAATACAGTTGTAATAGAGATTTATTCGACACAAAAGATTGCCCAACGAATTCAACATATAATTTTTCGCTAGTAGAAAAAAAGGGTTTATTTTGATATTTGTCAGTTAACAAATTGATGACTTTGGATGTGTCTCGGGATTTGTGTATTAATTGAGAACCTTCTACAAAAATCAATCGGCATAATTTTAAAGATTCTTGTAAAATATTGTCCTTATTTGCACGTAGTTGGTCGATTTCTTGATGGGCAAAAGATAATAGAGACATGGTTATTTTCTTTTTTCGAAGTTTGAAAATCCTACAGATTCTTGGTAAAAAATATTTATGAATAATGAATAGGGAAGAGTGCTTACCGTGGCTATTGGTATCGTTTGAAGGGTGCCGTCTTGCGCTTACGGCACTGCACCCGATTTTGGGCGCAGCTTCTTTACGCGGCCGAGTTATGCCGATAGTCGTGTAGTAGTGTTGGGCTCCCCCCGAAGGGGGGGGCGCGCAAATCTTTAGGGCGATCCCACGACAGTTTCAGCTTGCTTGCGTCCACGGAGGCGTAAGAATGAGCCCCCGGCGCTTCGCGACGAGCGACGCAGCATCCCTCGCCGCCCCGAAGTGCAGTCCACTTTGTGGACGCCAACACTCGCTCCCCCTCCGGGGGGCGAGGGAGTCGCGCAAGCGCTGGAAGACCGTCGCTCGTTCGGGGCGAGTACTTTAATACGGATGCGCTCCTTATTGATAAAGGCGTAAGAAAAGAGTGCTCGCGCCGCCCGCTTGCTTGTGCTCGGTCCACGAAGCGAAGCGAGTGGACCGAGCACAAGAGGAAGAGCAAGGTCGGTCCTTTATCCCCCCCCCGCCCCTCCCCGAAGGGGCGGGGAGAAGGGGAGAAGTGGACCGACTTGCGCGACTACTCGCGCGAGCAAACGCGGCGACCGGCACCGCGTGCAAACCCGCGCTTGCGCGACCGTCTCGTGATAAATGAGAAAAGATCGACCAAGAGCCGCCCCGTACGGGCGGCGGATACCAAACTGGTGAGCAAGCCCCCACCCCCGTAACCGTACACGCAGCTCTCACCGCATACGGCTTGCTCGGAAAACTGACCCGCCTGCTGTGCTTACGCGCCAATCAGCGCTGTGCGCACAGCGCTAGGCACTGGATCGACACGTCATCGGAATTGAAAATTCAAATTCTATTTATACCCGAGCACGGCAAGCTCCCTGACTACTGGTCGCGCTTTAACTATTGGCACAGCCCCTTTCACCATACTTACGATACGTAGTTACGGTGCACCGCGCTTACGTTTCTTACGCCTTCTTTCCCTTCGGGAACGGCCCCCCGGAGTCGCGCAAGCGCTGGTTGTGCCGAAGGCACCGCTTGCGCTCCTTCGGAGACCCCGCCCGCCAGCGCTTGCCTTTATCCCCCCCGACCCCGCCCTGCTCTGCTCGCGCCTGCAAGGCGGTCCACTTCTCCCCTTCTCCCCGCCCCGACTCGCGCTTTGCGCGTAGGGAGGGGAGTCGCGCAAGCGCTGGCGTACTCCGCGTCCTTTGC
>JBCCEG010000342.1:0-2180 GCA_039030455.1 Myxococcota bacterium
ACAAATCCCAAAAAATAATGTTACAAAATCGACAACCCCCCGTGCATTCGCCGCGCCCATTTTTTCTGGATTCCCGCTGGAGCCTGCCCCTGGCTGCCGAACAGGGGCAGGAATGACAAGGATGGGAACGTTTTTTTCGCGGATTGGTATTACAAACCCCCCCGACGTTCGCTTTGAACGCGCTTTAACACCTCAACCTTTTTGTTGACCAAATCGGAGTTGGGAAACAGCACCCGCTTGTCACCCTCGCACCGCAAGGTGGTGTAACGCAGGTCCACGTTCTCAACCGTGCCCTCTTGCCCATTGAGAATCACCCGATCTCCTTGGTTAAAGGGGCGGTAAAACAGCAGCATGACGCCGCCCATGAGGTTCGATGCCAAATCCTTGAGGGCGAAACCGATCGCGAAACCCGTCAAGCCTAAACCGGCAACAACACCCTTTAAGTCAATGCCGACCGTGCCGCACGCGGAAATGACCCCCATGCCCAACAGCAATACCTTGATTCCCGTCGCCACCAATTCAATAAACGATCGCTCCGGCCCGGTACGCTTGGCGGTCATGCGCAAAATCATTTTTTGGACCACGCGCGCAATCAGCCAAAAGATCAAAAGAATGACTAGGGCTCGCACCACGGCCGTCGAGGCGAAGATCAGCGAGATGATGTTCCAACTCACCCCCTGATCCAGCAAATAAGAAACCAATCGATCCATCGGATTGTGCGCTAACACGTTTTGCATGTCCCCTCCATGTGTTTGCTTTCCCCAGTATCCTACTACTATCGCGGATCACAGGATTGGCACAGATGGTCGGATGTCGGACAGTGGAGGCGACGGCGGCAAGCTCGCGCGTTTCGTCCTAACCATGCATTTGCCGCAATCCCATCAATTCCTAAGTGAGTCCGAGTTCACCATGTAAAAACATGTTTCCTTAAAAAAGCGTATGGCGAATGTATTGGGGTTGTCGATCTCGTGAAGTCATCCACGAAGGTTGATATAAAAACATTGCCGGAATTTGTATTACTATTCAACCCCAAAAAGTTTTCGCTTCGCTTTGCCCCACAAAGTGTTCTTTTCCCAAAAAAGTTCTCGCTTCGCTGCGATACTTTTTCGGGGCCCTGTCCTCGCTGTCGCTCCGGTACTTTGTGGGGACCCCTGCTCAATACTTTTTGGGGACCCCCGGCTGCGCGGTCGGGGAATGAATCCCCGACCTTGCCAAAAAAGGTGACCCCGCCGCAAGCGGCGGGGAATCCTTTAGATTGAATTCTATCAGAAAGGCCTTGAAATAAGCCTCAAAACCCTGGGCGAGCAGCACCCAGACGCGGCCACCAGCTACAACAATTTGGGCAATGCCTATTCTCGCAAAGGCGAGGTCGACAGGGCTGTTGAATACTGGGAAAAAGCCCTGGCGATTCTGGAACGCAAGCTGCCGGATCACCCGAACACACAAAAGGTTAGGGACGCGTTACATAAAGCTCGCCAACAGCAAGGCAAAAGCTGACGCGAACGGATTGGTCAACATGTTGTCTTCATCATACGTTCGCCGCTTCCACAGTGACTCCCGCCGGAATCCGCACTCACGAAAGCGAGGGCGAAAACGACAAAGGGGCGGGGAACAACACGGCTGTTCGTAGAGACGCGATTAATCGCGTCTCTACGGCCGTAGGACGTTCGAAAGCGGCGTCCAGCCGCCGCACACCAAAGCGCTGCGCGCATCCGGCTGATTCATCCCGCCTGAATCCGCGTCGGGAGTGGTATGCTAATTAGTCATCTTGTACGTATTGTAACGAAATGAAACAACGCGGCGCAATCGCGCGCGCTTGAAGTCGCGGCAACTCAGGGAATGCGGTGTATCGGTTCTACGAGCCGCTGTGCGCGGACGCGGGGTTTGTCCTGGCCGGCGTTGACGCGGCTGTTTCTCCATATGGCGTGGACGTTGGCGCGTGTCCCGAGACGGCCGTGCGTCCGTAGGCGGCTGGATAGCAGTTAAGGGAAACAAGTTGTCCGAAGTCCTTTTTCTCTCACCCCTTTTCCCGCGCCGAACCTAGGCGGGCGGCAGTTTCTGGTCCCACGAAAGCCCCATCGCGGCCGCACACGAGGAGTCTATCCTCCCACTGGCAACTCCACCCCCGACTCGACAACTCAAACCCATCCACGGAACCCACACGACTTTAAATCGGTCCT
>JBCCEG010000343.1:0-2170 GCA_039030455.1 Myxococcota bacterium
AAAAATGGAGACAGGAGGAACTCATAATTAATAATTTATAATTCCAAAAGGTGGCGATTGGATGATGAATAACGAATCCGTGGTGCTGGCGCGAGATGTCCCCGCCATTCTGATCCCCGACGGGCTGCCCGTGATTCTCAAACGGGGCGAGGCGGCGCACATCACCCAGTTGCTGGGCGGTAAGTTCACCGTGCAGTCGGTGCAGGGACAGCTGTTTCGCATCGAAGGACGCGATGCCGATGCGTTGGGGCAACCAGTTCCCGAGGCTGCAGGGGTCGTGCCGCATGGGAGTGATAAACCGGTGCAAGAGCAAGTGTGGGATGCCCTGCGGACTTGCTACGATCCCGAGATTCCCGTCAGCGTGGTGGAGCTGGGTTTAATCTACGGCTGTGACGTGGTGCAACTGCAAGATGACTCCTATCGGGTGCAGATTCGCATGACGCTCACGGCGCCGGGCTGTGGCATGGGCGAGGTGTTGCAGCACGACATTGAAACAGCCGTTATCAGCGTGCCGCGAGTCAGCACCGCGGACATCGAGCTGGTTTTCAACCCGCCGTGGGACCAAAACCGCATGTCCGAGGCAGCCCGACTCCAACTTGGCATGCTTTAAGCGCCCTGCGGGGGTTTGTTGCCAGGGTCATCGATGGATCGGAACGTTTCGAAAGGACACAAGACGTGGTGTGTGGAACCATGGCTTGTCGCGATTGATGCTAGGCTAATGCCATGAGAGGCTCCACACCGTCGTTGCCCGCGCACGACCGCCTTTTTCGCGGCGCGATGGAGCTGCCGGAAATCTTCATCCCCATGCTGTTTCAACTGCTACCTCGCAAGGTGCGGCGTCTAGTGGACATCAAGCGCGCCCAACTCATCAAGGGCAACGTTGTCCGCTCCAACTTGAGAGAAGGGATCGCGGATGTGGCTTACCGGATTCCGTTGAAGTCGGGCAATGGGTACGTCATTGTGATCTGCGAGCATCAGAGTCGCTCGATTCCCCACATGCCCGAGCGCAGCCTGACCTACATGGCGGACTTGCTGCGGGCGGAGCGGAGACGGGGCAACCGCACGGCCTTTGTCGTGGTGGTAATGTTGCACAACGGCCGCTCGCGGTATCGCCATCCGCTGGATCTGTTCGAACACTTGGCTCCCGCCGAGCAGCGGGTGGCGCGGGAGGTGACGGGCAAGGTGTACACGGTGGACCTCGCGACCTTCGATCCGGCCGCGCGCAGGCGGCGCGACATGGCGACGGTGTTTCAAATCCTGCTCAAAAGCGGGACTAGCGGCCGCATGGGACCCACGTTGGAGACTTTGTTGCCCGACTTACGCAGACTCGAACGACGCCCCAACGGAACCGACTTTGTGCCCATGGCGGTGGCTTACGCTTGCTGCGTTGCGGCGGCGGCGGAGAGGGATGCTATACTAAAGAGGATTGGAGAAGCGTTTGGCGCCGAAGCCAGGGGAAAAACAATGCGGGTGTGGCAATTTTACGAGCAGCAAGGCTTGGAGAAAGGCTTAGAGAAAGGTCTGGAGAAAGGCCTGGAGAAAGGCTTGGAAAAAGGCAAGCTGGAGATCGCGCGCAACATGTTGCGCAAGGGCATGCCCGTCGCTACGATTGCCGAGCTCACCCAGCTGTCGCGGCAAAAGCTGGTCGCTTTGCGCACAAGCAGGCAAAGAGACGGATGATAGGCAAGAAACTCGCGTTGCCCGGCCGCGTTTTCGCGTGCGGCCTGGCGGGTCTTTTGTGTGTTGCGTGCACGGGCTCTCCCTCCCCAGTTTCGCCTACTAGCGATGACAAAGCACCAGAAAAAAAGAGCCCCCAAAACGCCTCGGCGTTTACGCTGTTGCAAGATTTAGAAAAGCAAAAACAGGCGTTAGAGGAACAGCTAAGGCAAAAAGAAGACGAGATTAACAAGCACAAAGAGACGATAAAAAATCCAACACAATCTGCCGCATGAGCGATGGAGAGAGTTTGACTGGATTTTGCGACGCGAAGAAAAGCGATCAAAACGCTTGTGAGGTTCAGACAAAAATCAAGGATAAAGACGGCAAAGATGTGCAACTGTGCAATTTCACACCAGGGAGTGCGGCGACCTGTACGTTTGATTCACATAAGTTGTTCTGCAGCGCTTTACTTGTGAAAAATGCTGATGGAAACCGCTGTGATGAATTTGGA
>JBCCEG010000344.1:0-2154 GCA_039030455.1 Myxococcota bacterium
CCCAGGCGGGGTTGGACCAAATGCGCGCCAAGCGCTACGCGGCCGTGTTTCGCGATCATCCGACGTCCCAGCTCCATGCCGTCGCCATCGCGTTTCACGGCAAGCAGGTCGCTCTCAAGCATGGGTTGTGTCAGACCGAAGCGGTTACGTGAGTTGTTTGGGGCAGTGCGCGAATGAAGTCCGTTGCCACCGTTTTGGGCCAGGTTGCCCTGGCTCGGCCTATCCGCTTGTGGGCATTATTCACGCCGTACAAGCGCGCCCTTGTGACGGGTTCGTTGTTGTTGCTGGGGACCAATGGAGCCAACCTGGCGTTGCCGCGGCTGGTGAACGCGGCCGTGTCGCTGATTGAACACGGCGAAGAGACGGCCGTTGAGCTGCTGGGCGTGACATGGATGCGGACGCGTTCGGTGGAATCCCTTGTGGCATGCATTTGTGTGCTTGCCTGCCTGGGGGCCGTTATCCGAACTCTGAGTCGACGTGTGTTGTTCGATGTGGGTCGCGGCGTCGAGCGCGACGTGCGCGATCGGTTGTTCGCTCATCTGTCCGTCTTGTCGCCGACGTTCTACCAACGCAATAGCGTGGGCGATCTGCTCAGTCGGCTCACCAACGATATCAATCACATTCGTCTATTCGCCGGTTTTGTCTTGCTCAACGCGCTGAATTTGGTCATCGTTTTTGTCGCTACCATCCCGATTTTGTTCGCCATCGACCCCGTGGTGGCCCTGTGCGCGTTGCTGCCGTTCCCCTTGGTCATCTTGTGCGCGCGAGCGCTGGCGGGGCGCATGTCGTCTTGTGTCAAGGAGCAACAGGAGAGTCTGGGGCAGCTCACCGCGCGCGTGCAGGAAAATCTTAGCGGTATCCATGTTGTGCGTGCGTTCGGCCAAGAGAATGCCGAAGTGGCCAAGTTCGACCGCGACAACGATCGCGCCTACCGCGCTTCGTTGGCGCTGGCCGCCCTGCGCATTTTCACCTTCCCGTTCATGCGGGTGATTAGCGGCCTGGGCGTGGCCGTGACTCTGTTCGTGGGCGGTAGGGCCGTGGTGTTTGGCCGCATCACCCTGGGGGACTTCGTGGAGGTCAATGCTCGGTTGCTGCAACTGGCTTGGCCCGCCATTTCATTGGGATTGATCGCGGCCATGTTCCACCAAGCCAAGGCGTCGGTCCAACGGCTCAACGGTGTGCTGGCCGCGCCTCCGGATATCGTGGACGGCCCGCACGAGGGCAACACGGTGTTGCCGCTGCGCGTCACCTCTCTCACCGTTCGTGTGCCCGGCAGGGAAGGGCTGGTTTTGCGAGACATTCAGTTAGAGCTTGCGCGGGGGCAAACGATCGCGGTGGTGGGCCAAAGCGGTTGTGGGAAAAGTACGCTGGTGCGCGCGTTGCATCGCGGGTTGGCCATTCCGCGCGACGCGGTCTTTTTTGGCGGCGTGGATGCCTTGGACTGGCACCTGCTGTCGCTGCTGCGTTGCGTGGCTGTTGTGCCGCAGGAGTCGTTCCTCTTTAGCGCTTCGGTGCGCGACAACATCGCCTTTGGTCGACCGGACGCGCCGCATTCAGAGATCGCTAGGGTGGTCCAAGAAGTGGGGCTAGAGCCCGATGTCGCTACGTTGCCGCAAGGGCTAAACACGCTTGTGGGCGAGCGAGGCGTGATGCTGTCGGGCGGCCAGCGTCAGCGGGTCGCGTTGGCCAGGGCCTTGTTGTTGCGCCCGCGAATCCTGCTGCTTGATGACTGTTTGTCGGCGGTGGACGCCGACACCGAAGCACGCATCGTCGACGTGCTGCGACAAGGGGAATGGGCAAGCAGTGTCTTGATTGCCACCCATCGTCTATCGGCGGTGCGGCATGCCCGCGAGATCATTGTCTTGGAGGAAGGCGCCGCAGTAGCACGGGGCACGCATGCGCGGCTGTTGCGGCAAAGCGACCTTTACCGCGCGTTGTGGGGCATGGAGCAAGCGGGACGAGCACTTGATTATGGATTATGAATGATAAATCCGACATTCCGCACATGCGTTCGCACAGGAGTTTTGATTTTGCATAATTTTTTATACCGTCTTATGAAAACTTTTACTTTTTACCGTCATTTTATCTTCCCTTTCTTCATCTTGGCAAGCAGTTTTTGTCCCGTTCGACACTTCCAACCACCCCCGGCACCAG
>JBCCEG010000345.1:0-2127 GCA_039030455.1 Myxococcota bacterium
CGCGAAGCGGGGGAAGGACGCGCCGACGTCATGTTGATTCCCAGGAAGCCGGATAGGCCGGGGATTATTCTGGAATTCAAGCGCGCTCCCAGCAAGGCGGATCAAGAACGGCTCCAACAGACCGCGCAAGCGGCGCTGCGACAGATCAAGGACAAGAACTACCTAGCCGAGTTCTCCGACAGCCAATGCTCCTTTGTGTTGGCGGTTGGCGTGGCGTTCGCGGGGAAAAGTCTAGCCGCGGCGCACGAGCAAATAGCGTGACGCTCGCGCGGCGCTATTTTACCGGTACCGTTTCGTAGATGTACAGCGGAACGCTATCTTTCCACGACGTGGGAACGCTGATCGTGAGATTTTCCGCTTCGCGCAACCGGCCGTGACCGGGGAGCTTTTTAACCGTGATGATTTTAACGGTGCGCGGCAGTCGCAGCGCTTTGTCGCGCAGGGCTCGTAGTTGTGACTCCGATAGGTAACGCTGAACAGCCACGAGAATCGTGGCGTCGTTCAGGTCGATTTTAGCAGGGTCCCCTTGGCGAAATTCCAGCGTTCTGCCCGCTGTCATCCATTTTTGGTCATCCTTTTCAAGCTTGGTTTTGGCCACGGTGGCTAGGTTGTGCCGCGCTTGCGACAGCTCGACGCCGACGACTTTTTTCACGCCGGTGGCCAAATACGTTTGCATCGCCTCTTTGCCTAGACCGTCGCCCGCGAAATAGATCGCGTCTCGCGGACCCGGGTTGAGTTTGGTTAGCAACATGTCCACGCCCTCGAAGCTGATCTCGCCGTAGAGCGACGGATTGCCGCCGGCGGCTTTAAAACGTTGTTGATCTTCAGGAGCTAATTGACCAAAGCCCGACATGCGCATGTAGTTGTTGTCGAGAACATATTTGACCTCTAGCTTTCGGGGCGCCAGTTGGTTGCCGCCCGGCATTCCAGGCAGCTGTTTGTCTGTGGGAATGGTTTTGTAGATGTAAACGGGGACGTTAAGGTGCCACGTGGTGGGCACAATCAAGGTTTTGGCGTGATGCAGCCGGGGGTGTTTGGGGTAGCGCTTGAGGCTAACCAGCGTGACACTACGTGGAATCGCCAATGCCTTTTGCAAAATGCCTTCCATGAGCTTTTTGGGGAACAAGGTGGAGCAGGCGTAAATGATATCGGTCTCGCTCAAATCGCTTTTGAGGATGTCCCCCTGAATGAATTCGATGCGGCGGAGATCAAGAGGATTCCCTTTTGCATCGGTGATGTCTTGCTCTTTAATTCGATCTAGAGCGCGAACCGATTCGTCATAGCGCATTTGCGAAAGCTCAATCCCCAGGGCTTTGCGTACGGGAGAGCGAAGCGCTAGGTGGGTAACAAGGCGACCTCGGCCACTGCCCAAGTCCACAAAGACATCCTGCTTGGTTGGGTTCAGCTCGTCGATCAAGTTGTCCGCGCCGGCGAACGTGATCTCACCGTAAACGTGGCTCAGACGATTGCTACTATCGTTGGCGCTCTCGATGGCGTCCGTCTCTTCATCGGGCAGTTGGAACGGCAGCAAGTCACTGGTATAGGCTTCCTTGAGAACCTTTTTGGCATCGGCGTAATCCAACGGTTCAAACGGCATTTGGCCGCCAAGGCCGCGGATGTAAAGGGCGATGCCGACGCAGATTGCCAACAGCGTTGCGGCAACAACGGCAAGGGGGGAACGGCGCTTGTTAGGGGACAGTGTGGTCATGCAAAAACTCCTTTGCTTGCGTTCGAGAAAATTTCGTCAACTTCCGCTGTTCACCATAGGATCTTTCATCCTCACCGACAAGGGGGGGGCTGCGCCCCTTTGCTTGTCACGCCTTTCGCTGATGCGGACGTGGCGCTTTTACCTGGATGCATGGGATTTGATAGATTGTCGGATATCCGACGGTGGAGATGACAGGAATTAGGAGTTATGAATGGCGAGCTTTTCACAATGTTTTGAAGCTCATAATTCATCCGACATTCCGCACATGCGTTCGCACAGGAGTTTTGATTTTGCATAATTTTTTATACCGTCTTATGAAAACTTTTACTTTTTACCGTCATTCTATCTTCTTTTTCTTCATCTTGGCAAGAAGTTTTTGTCCTGTTCGACACTTCCAACCACCCCCAGCTCTTTCTCCG
>JBCCEG010000346.1:0-2124 GCA_039030455.1 Myxococcota bacterium
AATGTGTAAATACGAGAGACAAGAATCCACCTTCCGGCGAAGCCGGACTCACGAGCAGGCGCCTCGCTTGCGTAGCAAGCAAATACGTTCGGCGCCCTCGTGATATAGAACTAATTCTACGTTGGCCCGTGAGCGGGTTCCCCCGTGTTTCGCGCTGGCGCCTTCGGATCCGGGTCGGCGAAGCCGGGTAAACCAGCGCTTGCGCGACTCCCGACCCTCGCCGGCGAAGCCGGCGAGCATGGCAAATTTAGCTAATTAGCAACACAGCGCCAGCCGTCGGGCGCCAGCTTTTACGCAAGGGCGCCCGAACGGCGTGAGCGCGGCTTCGCCCCAACCCGCGCACAGCGGCTACGCCGCAAACCGGTCCACTCGCAAGCTCTCCCCTTCTCCCCGCCCCAACCCCGACCCGCGCTTGCGGGGGGATAAAGACCCCGCCCCGCCACTCTTTGTCCCCCCCGGCTTCGCCGGCGAGCGGAGGGAGGGGCGGGCGGGGAGGGGAGTCGCGCAAGCGCTGGCGGGGGGGGATAAAGGACCGCAATCTAATTCACTAGCAAATTCACTATTGATGAATTATCTCAGAAAGAACATGGTAAACCCTACACAAAACAATTGAGTTATTCAGTTGATCTCTCAATATATATGAGTCACTTCCTTTATCAATTATTATGCGCTGCTTCACCCACGTGTTTCACGTCCAATCTGGTGGTTAACAGCGCTTGTTATATCAGCGTCTGTTGTCGATTTTTTAAATTATTATAATTACTTGGTGACCGCAGGGTTATCGGTGAGTAATCTTCTTATAGGAATGCAATCAAGTTTTTCGTGATGATTAAAATGTTGCTTTGGATTTCATCTTATGATTTTTGAACTCGCTCTCATTAATTACCTACTATTAAAAAATCATCAAATCAAAAACATGTTTATCAAACAATATGGTGTCGAATTACTCAAACAGCGTGGATTAAACCCCGGTGGCGCTTTTCGCCAAGCGATGACCACATTGGCAAAAGCCGGCGGTTTGGGTCTTGGCATTTTTGCTGTAGGCAAAATTGTAGACAATTCTCACTATAGCCATAACTATGGAGAATATCTTAAAGCAATGGAGGACGCCCGTAAAGTGGGCGATCCACAGTTCAAGCCCGAACCGCCAAAAAAATCGGGTGTGTTTTAGGTTATTATATTTTAGAGCTCGACCGATGGCTTGTGACACTTTCGGGCGTATTGCTTTTAGTATAAAGTGAGTGACTGACAGCAATGGGGCCATATAATGAAACATTTTTAGGTCCCCCGTAGGGGGGATTTTGTACACTCATTTTTTTTTCGGTATTTATTGTGAAGCTTTTCTGAAAAAGTTGTTTGACTATTGTCTTTTTTTTACCCAGCGCAAGCGCCAATTATAGATACTCGTATTTTTTTTGTGCGGCTTTTCTCTTTATAACTATTGCTAATTTGTTCACCCGTGAGGGATATGGTCTTTCACCCTCGCCCCTTCGGGGCAAGTGGACGGGAAGCAAGCGCCCTTGGCAAATTCTGGGTTTGACCACATTGTATATCTGCCCGGCTGCGCCGGGCGGCATTTTATTGTGGTCGAGCTAACCCCCTCCGGGGTGCTCGCCATTGAGTGCTTTGAGGGAATTGGGGGGGCCGGATCCTCTGGCAGGAGCGCTACGGCCACGCGCTCTGTCCTAGGTCAGGGAGGTCGTTGTGTTGAAGCTCAAACCGCGCTTCCGCGATCCATAGGCGCGCCGAACCGGCAAACGCTATAGGCCGCGGGCCGCACGTCAGCCCTCGTCTCAAAACTAAAAGATGCAGCTGGTATGTCCGACCGCTGCCCATATGTACAAAAAAAAGTGTGCGCATGTCTCATAATCGATTGGGGGACCGAACCCGTTTCCGAATTTCGCTCCGCCATCGCAACCTAGTGAAGCTGCCCGACCAGGGGTTTCGAAGAACGGGCTAAGACTACCGCGTTGATAGGCAGCGGGTGTAAGCTGCGCCCCTCCCCTCCCCGCCCCTCCCCCCTCCCCGACGGGGCGGGGGGCCGGGGGGCGGGGGCGGGGCGGGGCGCAGGTCAGCTGAGCCCTCCGAATGTCTTGTTAGCGAGTATTTCATAGTGCGCCGTCC
>JBCCEG010000347.1:0-2109 GCA_039030455.1 Myxococcota bacterium
GTGCGGAGACTGTGCCTGGAACAGGGGAGAAGCTGTGCTTCGACCTGGGGTCCGCAGGACCGGCCTTGGCTTTTGCCCCACAAAGTTTTGCGCTCCGCGCAAATACTTTGCGGGGACCCCAAGTTCCGGCCCCGACCTGGAAACAGCCTTGCGCGGGAATGACAAAGTGGAAAAATCGCGTGCTTTATCCAAGCCGGCCATCCTGCAATCCCTCTGGTCCGCGGTACCACGACGTGGAACCAGACGGCACCTCGCGGCGGACCGTCTTTTCAACCGCGCACGCCTCATCGAACCCTTGCTCGTTGTTCATCCACCCCATGCTCACAACCACCTGCTTGAGGGTTTTATTCTCGGTGTGGGCGCGCTTGACCGCCTGCGCGGCGCCTAGCCGCCCAAACACGCCGCCGGCGCCCAGTCCACGTGAGAGTGCGCGAAGAGTCTCCCCACTGATCGCAACGCCGCAACTGTCTGGACCACTGATGGCCGGGATTAAGGGATTGCACGGATGGGTTGGGGCGTCATGGCTCCACTTTGTCATACCAATCACAGAAAAAAACGTTCCCCATCTTGTCATTCCCGCGAAAGCGGGAATCCAGAAAATGTGGGAATGGGAAACAATTTGGGGATTGGTGAATTTGTAACATTATTTTCCAGGAATGGTATCATTCCCGCTCACCCTGTCATACCAATCACGGAAAGTAACGTTCCCTGTCATTCCTGCGAAAGGTTGTCACCCCTGCCCCCGAGCAGGGGCAGGAATCCAGAAAAAATGAGAGCGGCGAATGCACGGGGGATTGTCGATTTTGTAACATTATTTTTTGGGATTTGTATAAGTTTACAAAATCGACGACATCCCCTCATTCGTCATACCCCCGCCTTTTTTGGATTCGGGGCTTATATCGAAGGAAAAACCCAAGCGCAAACAAGCGATCTTTTAGAGCCGACGCGGCGGCGGGATCGCCGGACCGTTAAAAACGCATAATAGAATTCTCGCTGAACTTTTTCCGTCACTTCGCGAACTTTTTGCTTGACATCTCCGTGGTTTGGGGGGATATCTAAAGCAGAAGATCAACAGGCGATTCTTGCCGTTCATCCATGGGGGATCTCAGCGGCGGAACGTTAAGGAGCCAAGCCATGACGCGGAAGACACGACAATCACGCCGGTTTTTTTGGACAGCGATAACAGCGCTTCTCGCGGCGCAGCTGGGGGCGATCGGCGCGGCGGCCGCGCAGACGTCGGATCACGACGATCACGGGACGGACGATTGGGTGATCCAGGAAAATCCCTTTGGCCCTCGCCGCCAAGCCGATGTCAAGGAAGACGGCGACCACGACGAGGAAGACGACAACCTCTACTCCCAAGCCAGGCGTTCTTCCACAAACCCAGGGTGGTTTTCCAAACAAGGCATGACACGTCTGTTCGGCACCGTACAACAAACCCCGCAACGGCAATTTGTATCCCAAACTCACACACTCGGCCCTCAACAGCAGTTCGGTGGTCGGCTTGATCCGGAAAAGGAAAAGCTCTACCAACAACTGGCCGAACAACGCAAGGAGTTGGCGAAGTGGAAAATGGAGTTCGATCAGAAGCAGCGGCAAAAGGAGCGGGATCTGCAAGAGAAAGAGAATAAACTCGCGCAACAGCAAGACATGGAGCAAAAGCTCATCGAGCAACAGAAGGAGTTTGACAGAAAGCAAGAGGAAGAACTGACCAAGCAACGCCAGCTGCAACAAGAGCTTGCCGACGAAAAAGAAAAGATTGCCCGGAAGAAAATAGAAGCCGAACAAGAGCTGCGGGAAAAAGAAAAGCTGCTCATGCAACAGCAGCAAGAGCAGAACAAGAATCGGATGGAACAGAGAAAAAGGTTGTTGAGCAGTCAGAGACAGCACGGTGGGACGCAAAACAACAGTTGGGAAAACTGACCAGCTCCTCAGCGTTATGTGAAGCTGTGTGGAATGGACAAGTAGAGGCCGTACGGCGGCTGTTGCACAACACAGACGCCAACGTTAACGAAACGTGCACCGAGCGACGCGCCACCGTGCTACACATCGCCGCCCTCCTCGGCGACGCAGAAATGAACCAACTATTACTCAAGGCGGGCGCGGACA
>JBCCEG010000348.1:0-2107 GCA_039030455.1 Myxococcota bacterium
GAGGCCAACCCAAGTACCTTTATTCCACGTGCATGCCTTAACCTCGGCTCCACCGAACTTTAGATCCTTACACTTAGTCTCGTCTGTTCCTCCATCTTTGCACTCTTTCACCCAATCCATGTTCATGGGAACACATGCGTACTTCTTACCGGTTGCGCTTTGCTGGCTGCTCGGAGGCGTGGTGTCATCGCTAAGCGGCTGACCATCCGCATCTGTCGTCTGATTACCCGTGGTCTTAGCAACACACTTGTTGTTCTTCCACTCGCACTTGCTGTCGGAAGCACAGTTGTTCTTGTTTCTCTTGCCGCACTCAGTCGGCACTCCACATGCGCTCACCAGCGCGAAAGCACCAGCAGCACCCAAGGCTAACAGCCATCTGTTTTTCGTCATTGTCTTCTCCTTCTGTTAAGTTTCGACCCGCCCAAACGCTCTGGAATAAAGTCCAGAAAGCTTGCCGCTACCGGCAACCCCATGTCGCCGCCACCGCCAAACCGCACGTTTGTGCTGTCAAGGTTTAGCTAACCACAGGAGGCGAACGGCTGTCAACCCCTTTGCGCAAAAAAAAATGCGCACTGGTGCGCAAAGGTCGCGCGTAGGCAGCAAAACAGCGGTTTTGGCGTCTGTTTGCTCCCGTGTCTTTTTGAACACGGATTCAACCGCGGATTGATCGGATTACACGGATTGTTGGATGCTTGATCATGTAGAGGCGGCGAAAAGAAAGTGATCCCCCCCACTCTGTCATCCTGAGTTCGTCCGCAGCGACAGTGAAGGACGGACGAAGGATCCCTGCTTTCGCCTGAACTTTGGACACAAATGCCCAGGACTTAGGTGAAGGCGAGAGAATGATTTTTCCACTGCTTTCACACTTCAACTTGTCATCCCCGCGAAAGCGGGGATCCAGACCACCGGGTGGGTATTTCCCATGCCATGGAAATGACAAGGAAGGATGTTCGAGCGTTTTGGTCTAGGCCCCCGCTTTCGCGGGGGCGACAGACTTGTGTCCAAAGTTCAGGCTTTCGCGGGGATGACAAACCCGCGTGGCGCACAATCCCTCTGTCACCCCCGCCCCCGGTTTTCACCGAGGGCTGTGGAAGGCACCGCGACAGCGGTAAGGGGCTCCGGTGGAGCCCCTGTGCCTGGAGCAGGGAAGCAACTGGGTTGCGACCCGGAAAACTCCAGCAGGGATCCTTTCCTCACTTCGTTCGTGCCGGATGACAGGGTGGGGCGCGAAAAGGATCGCCGCTGCCGCCGTTGCCGTACCAGCCCCTTTCTCGGGCATAACGCTTCCTTGTGTCGCCCCGTCGCCGCTTGCACGGGAATGACAAATATGAAACCAACCGGCCGTCACAAAAGGTCGGTTTATGCGGTACGGTGAGGGGTGTGAACAACGACGCGGCAAGGTTCTTCGCGCCCAAAAGTGAGTGAAAGAGTACCGCAGATCACAGAATTTGATGGATTGTCGGATGTCGGAAAGTGGAGAGGACAGTGGAAAAACCCCATGCTTCGTCCCAACCATTCATCCAGCCATCCGCCAAATTCTATGAATCCGAGTAAGAGAGGGAAACGCATGGCACTTTCATGGACCACTAAACGCCGCATTATGGGAACGATCATGGCCCTTACCACCGCAGCGGTGATGGTCAAGATCTATCTGCACCGCGACGAAATCAGCCAAGGCAACGTGACGCCGCTTGACTACGCGGAGACAAAGAAAATACTGCGCGAAGCCTACACCAGCGAACTACTCCCGTTCCAAATTCCGCAAGAAGAAGAAGACCTGATCGAAAAAGCCAATGCCGACCCCAAGCGCCAAAGCAGCACCTATGGCGAGATCACCATCGGGGGCGCCGATCAGCTGCTAGAGGCATTTGACCTGACCGCCAAGGACATCTTTTACGACCTAGGCAGCGGGCGCGGCCAACTGGTGCTGCATGCCGCGCTGGCCACCCCCGCGCGCAAGAGCATCGGCATTGAACTGTCGCGCATGCGGCACGACGAAGCAGTCCGCGCGTTTGAACGCGTAACGGCGAGCGGCGCTCTCCACCCCAAACGCGTGGAGTTGCGTCTGGCGGACATCTTGCAAGACGACTGGAGCGACGCCACCGCC
>JBCCEG010000349.1:0-2083 GCA_039030455.1 Myxococcota bacterium
CGGATGTGGGAGGCCCCCGAGGACCCTACCGGCAAAGCGAGCGCCTTGAGTCGTATCAACGCGCCGTGCAACAGCTTTTAGACCAAGGGCATGCCTATTGGTGCACCTGCACCACCGAGCGGCTGACCACCCTGCGGCAGCGGCAACGCATGCTAGGCCAACCCACGGGGTATGACGGCCACTGCCGCGCGCGCGACCCTGCCGAGGTGCAACGGGAAAAGGAACAAGGCGCGCAAGCCGTCGTCCGACTCAAAGCGCCGCAAGACGGCCGGCTCGTTCGTTTTACCGATCTGCTGCGGGGCGAAGTCAGCATCGCCGCCGCCGAGCTAGACGACCAGGTACTCCTGAAAAGCGACGGCTTTCCCACCTATCACCTGGCCAACGTGGTGGACGACGCCGCCATGGGCATTACGCACGTGCTGCGCGGCGAAGAGTGGATCAGTTCCACGCCCAAGCATGTGCTGCTGTACCAGTTCCTCGGGCATCCCCTGCCCCGATTCGCCCATCTGCCGCTGCTGCGTAACGCGGACAAGAGCAAGGTCTCTAAGCGCAAAAACCCGGTGTCGCTGGATTACTTTCGCCAAGCCGGCTATTTGCCCGATGCCCTGCTCAACTTTTTAGGCCTGATGGCGTTTTCCATGCCCCAGGGCCGAGAAATGTTCTCGCTCGACGAGTTCATCGCGGCCTTTGATCTGGATCGCGTATCGCTAGGCGGGCCGGTGTTCGACTTGGACAAGCTGCTGTGGCTCAACGGTCGCTACCTGCGGGAACGGCGCGACACCAAGCAGTGGGTCGAGTACTTGCAACACCAACTGTTTAACCCCGAATATTTGGCCAAGATCGTGCCGTTGGTGCAAGAGCGGGTCAATCGATCGGATGACTTCATCGCCTACGCGGACTTCTTTTTCACCGGCGATGTCAGCCTAAGCCCCGAGAACTACGTGATGAAAGGGCTGGCGAAAAAAGAGACGATTCAGGCTTACGAAGAGCTAACGGATCAACTGACTACCCTGCATCCCTTCACCGCCGAGGAGCTTGAGCGCTGCATGCGAACGTTTTGTGCGACAAAACAATTGAGCACCCGTGCCTTGTTCATGCCCGTGCGGCTGATGGTGACGGGCAAAAAAGCCAGCCCTCCCCTTTTTGCCACCATGGCCGTGCTGGGCCGCCAACGTTGTCTTACGCGGATTCGCCAGGCGATACTCGCATTGCGACGGGCTAAGTTGGATTCCGCGTAGCGACGCGCCCACTTCCTTGTCATTCCCGCGCAGGCGGCCTTCCAAAGTGGATTCCTGCTTTCGCAGGAATGACAGGGTGGGGGGACCCGCATCCAAACTGCCTGAAAACGAAGATCGGACAAAAAACATACACTTCATTTGTCATTCCTGCGAAAGCAGGAATCCACTGAAAAGTGCCAAAGAGCGACTCCGAAGACTTTTTGGAAGGCCCCGCAGGCGGGAATCCACAGCACCAAACCCCCCCCCCTACGGCTTGGGAACCCACTCGCAGGCCGCGTAAGCCTCGCAAGCGAGCTGGTTGACGTTTTGCGAACACTGCCCCGCCGCATCTTGGCTCACCGCAAAAGCGTCTGAGTGCAACCAAACAAGGCGGCAAAGGGGAAACAAATTAGCCACAAAAGCCGAGTCGTTTTTAGCCGCGCTTGCTTTCAATGCTTCACACACGCCACGAGCATCGCCACTATTCTTATAGTGTTCGCGAAAGTGAGCCTCGCATACATTTTTGTAAGCTGAGGTACATTTGTCATTAGCCGCAGCAGCATCCCAATTACATACCTTTATTCCACCGGCAGCAACAGGAACCCCAGCACCGCCCCCCACCGGAGTAATGTCAAAAGCGCCTCTCGAACTGCCTCCTGCGGATGCTATTTTCAATCCCTCACATCCGTTTTGATAATCATTGGTAGCGTCGTTTTTTATGCTAACCACCTTACATATATTTTCAACAGCTTCAACACAAAAAGGTTGCGGCTTGGGTCGACACGTCCCGGCATCGTGGCAACCAACCTTAAAGGAGTACGCGCAGCCGGTGGTGCCGTCGCAGGTTGCGGGATCCTCGATTTTGC
>JBCCEG010000350.1:0-2072 GCA_039030455.1 Myxococcota bacterium
CGCGCTTGCGCGCACCTTGCAGGCGCGAGCAGAGCTTGCGAGCGGAGGGGAGCGGCGCGCTTGCGCGCACCTTGCAGGCGCGAGCAGAGCTTGCGAGCGGAGGGGAGCGGCGCGCTTGCGCGCACCTTGCAGGCGCGAGCAGAGCTTGCGAGCGCGCAAGCGCTGGCGTCCGCTCGCCGGCGAAGCCGGCGAGTGGTTGGCGGCCGGTCGCCGTTGTGTGGGAAGGAGGGCCCGACTACATTCCGTTAACCTTCCAGTCTGATGTTGATTCCACCGCAAGTTTGGTGCCTGGTAGCTCAGCCGTACTTGCGGCTACGCGTGACGGTCCAAAAGGTCTTGTGCTGTGCTTGTTTCCTCGCTCCATTCGGTCGGTCGCTCCGCGACCGACCGAAGGGTGTAAGCGCGTCCTCTTACTCTTTCACTCTTGCCGCACTCCGCGTACTCGCCCCGAACGTAGTGAGGGGCGAGGACCGGAGGGAGAACGAGCGCAGCGAGTGAGCTGGCAACACGAGGGTCGCGAGTGCACGGGAAGAGGCCGGGGGGGATAAAGAAGCCTTTCCCTTCGGGAACGAGCAAGAACACTCTTACGGCACTCGTGCGAGTGAGTGCTCCCGGCAAAGGGCCCGCGCTTGCGCGAGACCGGGAGCCTTGCAGGCTTCCGGTCTTTATCCCCCCGCGGCGCTTCGCCGCACCGGAAGAGCAAGAGCATACTACTGGTCTTACGCCCGGGCCGTTGTCAACCCAACCTGGGCGAAGCCCAATAAGATTCGTGTACTACGTCCTGCAGAACCTAAGGGTGCGATATAGCGCGTCGCGCAAGCCAAAACAGACCTGGTCTGCGGTTCGCCAAAAATACGGCGTTCTAGCGATGACGCGCTAGCTACAGTGCCCCTTCGGGGCCCCCAGTTGAGTGAAACAAAAACATTACGGACGTAAGAAAGGTCGTTCCTTCGCAAAGGGCGCAACCGGCACTCAGACAGATAGCAGTCAGTGGTTTTCCGCCGTCCTCCGGATGATCAATAAGTAGGCCATCCTCGTAGCTATCACGCCAGCGCCCCGCATGTCCCAGTACGAGTCCCGCGATGTAAAGGCCCGCCCGCGGCGGTTTGCCTTGCCCCGGGTAGCCTGAAGCGACCACCCTCCCGAAGAAGGGGCCCTCTTTTCCCCTATGTAGTAGTTGTAGTTGAGCAACCCCGGAATGGCATAGCGCGATTTTCGGCTATCGTGATCATATTGCGCCCCTAGAGACGGAGGTCATCGGTTATGGTTCTACAGTCAAGCTGCATACTCGTCCAGCACTTACCGTGTTAGGAGACTTCGTGCCGCTTATTTATCAAGGCGCAGATTTTGGGCGGTACCCCAAGCAGTTTAGCACCTACGGCCCTGATGCAGGGATTCAATAAACCCATAACGGGGCGAAGATGTGAGCTCCGCACACATAGTCTAGTTTTATGGCGATCGTATAACACACCAACGCATAAGAAGAGCGCTGGAGAGACAATCCCATGACTTAACATTAATAGGAGACTGCCCTCGATACCTATAGAATTCAGACTAAAAAGTCCGATGGTGACAACGTTCATGTGAGCGACCGAAGAGTAAGCAATAATTTTTTTCAGATCCACTTGTCGAATTGTGGTGAATGATGTGTAAATGATAGCCACAACGCTCATTGTAGGGGAGTAAGGTGCAGGTCCTTCTCGCAGAACCGTGCGTGATACTTGGGCATCACACGGCTCCCTCGCCGATTCAACACCCAAGCAAAGATCCAAAGTGCTAAAAAGCCTCCCGCGCCGACCTTCGGTCGGCGCACAAGTATCGCTGCGCCTGTGAGTCACGCAAGCGCGTTTGCTTACGTGCAGTCCCACTATCGGCCGGGAAAGGGTGCACGCGCCAAGCCGCGGCTACTCGCTGGGTAGTTTCGGCCTCGGTCCACTTCTCCCCTTTCCTCCAGCGCTTGCGCGACTCCGCGCCGCACCCCGCCCCAACCACTCTCAGGCGTAGCCTGTCCACTTTGTGGACAGCCGTAGCCTGAGAGCGGAGGGGAGGGCTCTAGCAATGCTAGCGCCCTC
>JBCCEG010000351.1:0-2065 GCA_039030455.1 Myxococcota bacterium
CAAACCAGCGCGCTTGGGCGCGCCCAAGCTAAGAGAAACACTTGGTTTAGGCGGCTGGTAAAGGTCGGACTCTGGGCTGGACACCTGTTGCTCACCAACATAGTAAATTGCGCACACCGCCACTTGTGGTTTACGCGGCTGGTAAACGGGGTCCAAAACTTCGGCATCCCTTAGTTGGGCGCTGCTAGTACAAGCGCCCGAGCCAAGCTCGGCGGTGAACACCGCGACCGTAATGTCCCCATGAGCAGGGCTCGTCCGAGCGTAGAGCACGGCACGGAATGGTTTTATGATTGATCGAACAATACGCATTTTTAGGTTGCGCCAACGGAGTTGGCGAACTTGTTGTCCCAAAATGTTCAACCGGTGTCTGACTCGACGGCGCTTTTCAAAACCCGGCGCTGGGGGATTCTCTCCTAAGGGTAGGGTGGGGTCCGAGCAGTTGCTAGCTTGTGCGCGTTTTGAGGAGGGTAGTTCCCTAAGTGCAGCGAAGCTGCACTTCGCAGCCGTCAATATCCGAGCCGGCGTTCATTCAAGTCTTGAAGGGCGCTTTTTGCTTAGCTGCCCGCCCAAACCGTGTTTTAACAATGGCGTTCAAGGGTGTTTTGGTGTTAGGCTCCTCGCTGGGCTCGGAACCGGTGATGGTTCGCTACGCTCACCCCTATGGGGGCTCCAAAACCATAAGGGAAACACTTGGTTTATCAACGTAAGCCACACCGGCTTTGACCAAGTAGTGGGGTCCGGACCCAATTGCGCCCCCGGTTTGGGAGAGTTGCATGCACCCAGGACGTAATATACTTTTTGCGCAGCTTTGCGGGGTTCTGGTGGCCCCAGGCCGCGGTAAAACACGTTGTTCACACGAGACTTTCGTGATAAGCAGCTCGTAGCCGGCGCCACACTTAAGCGAGTCGATCCACTTTCACGCTTACACATTTCCTTCAGGGTAGACAGTGGAAGTTTTGGATTTGAGTGTAAACTCAAACCGTCAACTTTTTGACCGCCTTCAGCAAGCCAAAGTAAGATACTGTCTTTGTAATGGCTGCCCCGATTATCCTTTACCCCTTTTTGGCGAGTTGTATAGAATAGGGGAAGTTTATAGGGGCTCCCAGGGCATCTCTTGTTGGTTGCGAACGCAGTGAGCAACAGGTGAGCGCAAGCGCCCTCGCTGCCATCATTCGCCGCCCGCGCAATGTGGACTGTACTGTGTTGGTTTTTTTCCGGGCCTCGATCGCCCGCTCCGCTGGCTTGGGTAAAACACAGGCGTCGCCCGTGTCGAGGACCTGCTAACGCTCTGCCGGATAGGGGCCCCCATTCGCCCACTATGTTGGTGTTACTAGAGACACTGACTGAGCGCCCCAGAGGAACCGCAACGCCACAAGTGCGTGTGCTGAGCCGCAATAAGCAAACCAAAATAACCGAGCACCGAGATTTCCCGTAAGAGTCCGCCCGAACCAGCGAGCCTTTTAAAACTTTTGAGCTAGGTCTAGGGTTGGATGAACGGTCGGCGAAACAAAATTTGTAAACAACCATCACTCGTGAGAATCTGGGTCGCGCAGATGTTCAGACTACTGCTATCGCGCGAGCCCACAGTGCGACAGCAGTGGCTCGTAAAAAAAAAACAAAAGGCTCGCTTTTTTTCGATAGATACGCGCCAATGAACGAGAGCCCGACTTGAGCACACGTCGCAGTTCCTAGTCGGTGAGTTGCGCGATCGGGCAGCCACTTTTGAGGACGCTCGCTCAGGCAAATAGGATGCCGTTCGTTATTTACTCACTTCAACGACCAGCGAACCGGGCTTTTGCAAGACAACTTATGAACGGGTCTAGGGAGTGGGCTGGCGGGAACTCGGGACAAGCTAAGGAAGTCGTACTCTGATCGCCAAAAGGATTGGAGTTTATGTGTCGGGGTTGGTGCGCGCAAGCGCGCAGTCAATGGGTGGTCAAACTCGTTCTTTCGCCTTCGGCGAATCGTACCTTCCCAAGGGGTCGCCGGCACCGGTAAATAGTTCGGGTGTTTTGGTCCTTCGGACCAAACCAGCGCGCTTGGGCGCGCCCAAGCTAAGAGAAAC
>JBCCEG010000352.1:0-2060 GCA_039030455.1 Myxococcota bacterium
GGGGCGCTTCTTGCTATTTTTCGACGCCGGGGGCGAATTCAATGTTCCAACATCTCCCGTAGTCTCTTGATTGCCCGCGCGCGGTGGCTGATGCGGTTCTTTTCACCTGGATCGAGTTCGGCGGCGCTGCGGTTGTGTGTCGGCACGTGGAAGATAGGGTCGTAGCCGAAGCCGCCGCCGCTCGTTGGAGCGTGCAAGATGCTCCCTCTCCAACTGCCTTGCGCGATGAGGGGGACAGGGTCCGTTGCATGGCGACACAGCACGATGGCGCAGTGAAAGCAAGCCGCGCGGTCTGGGTCCGCCACACCCTTAAGGTGGTCCAACAGCTTATGGATATTGTCGGTCTCGGTGGCGCGTTCCCCCGCGAAGCGCGCCGAATAAATGCCCGGAGCCCCGTTCAGGGCGTCCACCGCCAAGCCCGAGTCGTCCGCCAGCGCGGGCAGCCCCGTGTGGCGCGCGGCATGGCGCGCCTTAAGCAAGGCGTTTTCCACGAAGCTCAGGCCGGTTTCTTCCACACTGGCGAGATGAAAGTGGTTTTGTGGCACGACCTCGATCCGCGTATCGGCCAACAGGTCTTGCAACTCGCGCAACTTGCCCGGGTTGTTAGAGGCCAAAACCAGACGAGGCATGGATGATTGCGGGGGCATGGGAATTCACCCGAGTGCTTGAGATAACCGACATTCCGCAACTTATCACACCCCAGTCACTGAGATCAGCGTGTTACACTAACCGACCATGGCATTATCCTGTGGCATTGTGGGGCTGCCCAATGTGGGTAAGAGCACCCTGTTTCAGTGTTTAACCGCATGTGAAGCACAAGCGGCTAACTACCCCTTTTGCACCATCGAGCCCAACGTGGGCAAGGTTCCCCTGCCCGACGAAAGGTTGGATCGGGTGGCCGCCGTGGTGCAACCGCAACGCGTGGTGCGGGCCGACGTCACATTCATCGACATCGCCGGTCTGGTGCGCGGCGCCAGCACGGGCGAGGGGCTGGGCAATCAGTTCTTGGGGCACATCCGCGAAGTGGCCGCGCTGTGCCACGTGGCGCGCTGCTTTGACGGCGACGTCACCCACGTGGAGGGCAGCGTGGATCCGGTGCGAGACGTGGGCGTGGTGGAAACCGAACTGATCCTGGCCGACGTGGCAACGGTCGACAAACGGCTGACCAAGGTCCAACGCACCGCCAAAAGCGGACCCGCGGCCTCGCGTGACGAACTGGCGCTCTGCGGGGCTCTGATGCAACACTTGGACGCGGGAAAACCGGCACGTTCCTTTGATATCCCCAAGGCGCGGCATGCCTGGCCCGCGTTGTTTGCCGGGTTGCATCTGCTGAGCGCCAAGCCGGTTTTGTTCGTTGCCAATGTGGGAGAGGACAGCGTGCGGCCGCCGGGCAACGCGCACTTGCGGGCATTGACGGAGTTCGCACAACGGCGTGGTGACCAGGTGGTGCCCGTGTGTGCGCAAATGGAGCAGGAGTTGGGGGAGCTGGAGCCGCGGGCGCAGCGAGAATTCTTGCAAGCGTATGGGCTGGAACAAAGTGGTTTGCAACGGGTAATTGCTCAAACATTTCGCCTGTTGGGTTTGATGACCTACTTGACCGCGGGGCCGCAAGAAGCGCGCGCGTGGACCGTTGCGCGAAATACGAAGGCACCCCAAGCCGCCGGGGTCATCCACAGCGATTTTGAGAAAGGATTCATCAAGGCCGAGGTAGCTTCGTGGAGCGACTTTGTGCGGCACGAGGGCGATGCGGGCTGTCGCAAGGCGGGCGCGCTGCGGCTAGAGGGCAAGGACTACACGGTGCAAGACGGCGATGTGATCCACTTTAAGGTGAACGCCTGAGAATTTTCTCAATACCGTACGATAAAAAACCGCAACTCTCTAACAAGTAAAGCCGGTGGGTTGACTTTTCTATTTTTCTCTGTGAGAATAAGCCAAGTAGTTGCTGTTATGCAAGGAGGTAAAAATGCATCGAGTGTGGAAGTTAGCGGTGGCCGCGATGGTGAGCGGCGTGACAGGGTGCGGGCTCTCAGACCCCGGCAGTCAAGCCTACCAGATTGCCA
>JBCCEG010000353.1:0-2057 GCA_039030455.1 Myxococcota bacterium
ATGCCCAGATGGTTAAGCAGCTCAACAAGCAAGGCCGCTATCAACGACTTTCCGTTGCCGCCCTTGGGGTTGGCGATGACAATAGTAACTTGCTTCTGTCCCGTCACAGTCGCCAAGCCCCTTCTCCAACGCCTTACAATGCACTGTACCGCACCGCAGTGCAATGTATTGACGCCTTTGGCACCGGCCTTGTGGAGCAAGGGCTAGCAAGCAAGCAGCTGAAAAACGTAGTGTATTGTAGTGTATTGCACTGCAATGCATGTGTGACCGAGACAGCCAACCCCCTAACACCGTCGTTGGCTTTTGTTCAATGCGTCTCTTGGCTCGCGGTACTCTTTTGAACCCGCTTCCATTCCGGGTTTGGTCGCGTTTGAGCGACTGTTGGTGCGCGAAGAGAGACCAAGGGACCGGTCTCGGTAGACGCAGCAAGGCTTTCGCAAGCAAAGGACCGGCGGTTGTCGCCACTTAGTTTAGTGAATCAAGGAGGCTGGACACCTGTTCATGTTGGCTAATCTATCACGCGATTAGTTGACATTGTCAACAAGTAATGTATTGCCCCCTTGCTGTCAGTTGGCTATGTATTCGGGCGAGAGGCCGTAACTGCTCCTAGCCTTTGCGCGGTGCGCCGTTTGATCCGCAAAGCTCTTGAATCTGCTGTTGGGGTAGGTGTGTTACTTCGGCGATCGTTGCAACGGGCATGCCCTTGCCCAGCAGATTCCGCGCGATCTCCACAGCCTTTTTCAATTCGCCCTGTTGCATGCCCTTGTGTTCCAACGTTCCCGCGATCATTGTCAATTCCTCCCTGTCCTGTGGACGGACGCAAGCTTTACCCGATCTCAGTATAGCATCCCACTTGTCCGTCCGGCCACGATTCAGAATGTACGAGAACAGCGACCACGTGAAATGCCCGCCCGGTTCGGTGCGCCCCATGTCGCGCAAGCGCGGCTCCAACCGGGATACGAGGGGGGCTATGTTCGCGCCATGGATGTGTTTCATCACCAGCAAAAACGGGCTCGCCATGCCGCCAGCCTGTTCAAGGTTCTCATCCGTGAGGCGGCACAGGTCAACCAACTGAAAGTTTGTGGTGAGAACGCGGTCCGCCAAGGTCTGGGTTTGCGAGGGGAACAAGGCGGACAGCGTTGTGGGTTGGTTGTACGGCGACGCGCCTGAGTGCAGAATCAGCGGCCAGATAAACGGGAGATTCCCCGCGTTTTGCGCCAACTCCGCCGTGATGGCGCGGGTGTTGTATTGCAACACACGCCAGGGCGTCATGCGTTTGGCGCTGCTCTCGTGCTCCAACGGCAGGACGGCATAACCGTTACCGGACCGCAGCGGGGCGCGAAAGACAACGTCGGCGATCAACTTCTGGTGCGGATCCACGAACTCCGACGGGGCGGGTTTTAACCGGCTTGTGTCAACAAGTTCCCGCACCTCCCCAGGAAGAGCCCACTGGAAAAAGGGGATGTAGGCCTGTTCGTGCTGCATGACCGCTTTTACAAGCTGATCGTGGGACTGAACCTGGAAAGCCATCGCGATAACTCCTAACGCATCATGAACCAAGCGAAAACTGGTTCGTAGTGTAAGTGCTTGGCGAGAGATACACAAATCGCGATTAGCCGAAGCCAAGGGCGGCCCAAACGCAACGGTGATCATCACGCAAACGGATGAACAGAGAGGATGAAAAAACGTAATGCATTGTACTGCAGTGTAGTGCATTGTAATTCATTGTTGCGCGCGATCAAGGCTCAAGGGACCCTCACATACCCTTGTCATTACCCATCGAAAGCAAACGGCTCGGGTGTTTTCGTCTTTCGCGGCTCCAACAGAGGGAAGCCGCGCTTACGGCGCCTCTTGTTTTCCCGTTCGTCGTAGCGCCTTACCATGGGTATTTCCGGTACTTGTTCGCCCTGTTCGTAAACGGCGCGTACACCGACCGATATTTTTGTTTTATCAACACCTTTGAGGGCGGGGACCGCCAAGGTCTTCCAGCGCAACCATTCCGCCCTTCTTTACTCGCACGCCGCTTTCGTCGTTCATGAAAACTACCAATGCCTTCA
>JBCCEG010000354.1:0-2048 GCA_039030455.1 Myxococcota bacterium
AAGGGTGGGCGGGGTGTAATGGGGGGGGGCGGGGCGCCAGCTTCGCGGGCGCCCTTCGGGCGGAATGGGGGTCGCTTCCCGCCTCCGGCGCGCCCTCCTTCGGGAATAACGGGGGGGGGGGCGGGCGAGGGGGGGGATAACGGGGCGGACGGCTTCCTCGCGCCTTGCAGTGTGCCTCCCCCGGAGTGCGCGTCGCGCCCGCATCCCACTTCCCGCCCGGCGGTTGGGAAGAGTGAAGAGTGAAGAGTGAGGCACCGCGCAGCACTCGGCTTCGCCTCCCACTAACACGGAAGATTGTGTTCGCTGCGCTCACACCCTTACTATAGGATGTACCGAATTGTCTTTTGTTTCTCGCTGCGCTCGAAACCGACTGTGCGTATGCGTTTTACCTTACTGCGGCTGGTTTGGCTTGCGAGCGCTCCGGCTCCGCCGGCCTCTTCCCCTTCACTACGTTCGGGGAAGAGCAAGAGCAAGCAAACAACAGGGTCTCCAGCGCTTGCCTTTATCCCCCCCGACCGTCGCGAAGCTGCCGGCGGAGCCGGAGAGACGGCTCTGCTCGCGCCTGCAAGGCGCGAGGGCGGCGTAGCCTGGCAAGCGCGGTAAACCGGTGGTCTCCGGCTTCGCCGGCGCGCAGCACTCGCAGCGAGCGACGAAGCCTCGCCTTCGGCGAAGAGCTGCAAATACGTTCGCCGCGAGTGCGTAGCGGTGCCTCACTCTTCACTCGTCACTCGTCCCAAACGCAGTGAGGGAAGAGGGAAGAGGGAAGAGGGGTCGTCCGTTCCGCTTGCGCTTCACTTCCGCTCTGTTGTTTGCTCGCTCGCTCGCAAACCCAGAGGGGAAGTGAAGCGCAAGTGCGTTCTTCCCCTCCGGGGACGCGCTCACGCCCTCGCCCCTCCTCCGTCGGGGCGAGTGTTGGGGTCTCCGAAGGAGCGCAAGCGGTGCCTTCGGCACAACCGGCGCTTGCGCGACTCCGGGGGAGGCACACTGCAATGCGCGAGGCTTCTATAGGAAGAGAGCGCAGCGAGAAACACCCAGCACCTCCCGCCTCTTACACTCGCCTCGCACCTCACTTCGTTCGGTGCGAGTGAAGCAGCTTTGCTGCACCTCGCCGGCGTAGCCGGCGAGTAGTGTACACGTTTGGCGGCCGACCGTTTACCACCCCCCCGCGCCAACCTAGGGGGCACCGACGCCTCTTTTTACTATCCTTTTTCGCCCAGCTTCATACCATTCTGCATAGCATGTGGGCAACGTTTTCACCCCAACATCGCTCTGGGGAGGGGTTTTCGCCCTCATGACAGTTCAGTTCTCGACCAATGGACGAGCAGTGGTTTATACGGCGACTAGAAGCTCATACGCGATTGGCCAGTGATCGGGTCACACAATACCATAGCCCACGGAAATAAAAAAGTCACTTCTAAGTCGAATATAATAAATAATATTGCTACTAAATAAAAACGAATATCAAACCGACTTCTGGCGTCGTCAAAAGGGTCGAAACCACATTCATAGGCTGAAATTTTTTCTGGATCAGGTTTGCGTGGTGAAAACACGAACGAGAGGCCCAGAATAAGCAAGGCTAATCCACAACTAAATATGAAATAAATAAAAACAGAAAAATACTCAACTGCACTTTGTGCCATAATTAAATCTTTTTGTTCGCGTTGGATCCCACGCATACTCGTGACAACTGGCGAGCCTTCAGGTGCTGCGCTCCTATTCGACTTGGCTTTTGGGCGCGGGCCTTCTTACGATCAGTGCGCCAACCTCGGTTTCGAGGTCGCGACCGCGCCCTTGCTTGTTCACCAACGGTGCGCGCCTGGCCGACCCGGCTTCGCGGGGGGATAAAGACCGCGGCGCTACGCCCGGGTTGGAGAAGTGTCGGCGAAGGCGTAAGAATGGTGGAAGAGCAAGCGCGTCCCGCACTCCGCGTACTCCTTTGCTTGCGAAAGCAAGCCGGAGGACCGGAGGGTCTCCCCCATACCGCCGCCGCCCCGACCGGGGCGCAGCGGCCGGCGTAGCGCCCGTGGGGGCGGCGGCGGGTGGGGGGT
>JBCCEG010000355.1:0-2048 GCA_039030455.1 Myxococcota bacterium
AGGCGTTCACCACGTTGCAAGAACACGCCTGGACTCCGGCCGAACGCCGCGCCTACGTGCGCTCGATGATCGCCCGCACCGACCGCGAGATGCAGATGAGCTACGCGCGCCGGAAGGGATTGGAGAAAGGACGCGAAGAAGGACGAGAAGAGGGCCTGGCCGAAGGCGAGAAGAAGGGCAGGGAAGAAGGACGCGAGGAAGGTCTACGGCAAGGCAAGTTGGACATGGCCCGCAATTTGCTCAAATCGGGCACGGATCCCAAGGCAATCGCTGCCGCGTCCGGCTTGGCTCTGCCCGACATCGATAAGCTTGAGCGATCGTAGCGGGGAAAGACCCTTGAAGCATGACTTGGTTCTGGTCACTTTGAGCCGCGAGCAAATCGCGAAGGCCAAAGAAGTGAATGGTAGGCGTAAACGAATCACTCATGCCCTTGTATGTGCTCCTTACGGGCAGATTTTTGGAACAGAAAAACACTGCCTCCGTTACTATGCAAGCTGGGTGAAAAATTTCCCTCTGCTTTTTGCAAAGGGAGTCAAAACGGATAAATATGAAATATCTGACTTTAATTATACATTCAACTTAGTTATAAAGCTAATTAAGACACACGATAAAATGCATATGAAAAAGTATGGATCTCTGGTGAGAATATTTTGATGATTTCGCGTTTCACCGCCTAGGCAACGGCAGAATCCGCGCTATGACAAAAGAGTCGGGATGATCATCGCCGCCCTCGTCACTCTCCTTCACGCATTGCTATTCCTGGGGGGAGCTTGCCTGGGAAGTTTTCTGGGCGTGGTCATCGACCGCCTGGGGGCCGCGGCCCCTGCGGGGCTTTGCTTGCCACACCCCGCGTCCTCTCAAACCGTTTCGAATCCATCGGAAGTGCTGGGAGCAAAGGGCCTTTGGTCCCCACGCTCCCACTGCCTTGACTGCAACGCGCCGTTGGCCTGGTTCGATTTGATCCCCGTGCTGTCCTACCTGCTGTTGCGTGGGCGTTGCCGTCGTTGCGGCGCCCATATTCCCCCGCGGCTATTGTGGCTAGAGGTTTTTTGTGGCTTGTTGGCTCTTTGCGCCGTGGCGCGGTGGGGCCTCTCGTGGTGCGCGGTGGGGGTGTTCACCCTGTGCTGGTTTTTGTTGGCACTGGCTTGGATCGACCTGCGCACCGGCTTTTTGCCGCTAAACTTGCTGGTGGGGTTGTTAATTTCGGGTTGGGGATTCGGCCTTGTCGACTCGGGGCGGGTCTTACCGCAAGGAAATCAGGCTTTTGCCTGCGTGCTAAACGCGTCTTTTGTCGATCGGCTGATCGGTGCCGCGGCGGCATTCGCGGCGCTGGCGGGGGTTTTGCTGGCGTGCACCGCGTGGCTGCGAGCGCGCGGGCGGCTTACGCCTGGGCAAACAGCCATGGGGTGGGGCGACCCCTTGTTGCTGGCCGGCATTGGCGCCCACGTGGGTTGGAGTTGGCTGCCCGGCATTGTGATGCTGGCGTGCAGCCAAGGGTTGCTGGTTGCGCTATGGAGTCGGTGGCGAGGCGAGCCGGGCCCACTTTTTCGTCCCGGCGAGCGTAGCAAGGGCAGCGATAAGGACGACGAAGGCACCCCCGCAGGCGCTTTTCCCTTCGGTCCGTTTCTAGCTAGCGGGACGTGGACCGCGATTGCCGCGGAGCTACTGTGGCCGGGAGTGTTGCCGTAAAAGTCCAAAAGCACCTATCAAGAACCCGTGTCAAGGTCGTTGAGACTCCAATCGTAGTCGAGGTAGGCGAGATCGCGGTCGGTGAAGCGCGATAGGGGTTGTGCAAGCTCCTTGGGGGCATAAGATCCGATAAAGGCAAGAACGGATCCCGAGTGCTCCGCGAAATCCCGCCGGAACCACTTGAAGATTGGCGAAACGAAAAGCCGCTCTCCCTGAATCCGCATTCCCTTTCGCGTGTCGGCGAGAAACCGTCGCGTGGAGGATTCTAGTTGGGCATCGAGCTCCCGCGGCAAGTAGGCGCCAACTCTCAGGTCGGGGCAGGATCGAGAAGCGCAGTTAATCGCGAAATGGATCCGTGG
>JBCCEG010000356.1:0-2048 GCA_039030455.1 Myxococcota bacterium
GGCCCAATACCAGCGGGGAAATATATCCTGTTGCCGCAGCCATTCCAGGGGGGCTACGCTCCCTTTGACTGCCACATCTTTTGCCCCTCTTAACATTTTGAATTACCGAAACCTTTGGCAAGCAAAGGGCCTTTGGCCCCCCTCTCAACATTTTGAGTCATCGGTCACTGCGTGGCTTTGCTCTTTCCCCACAAAGTTCTTCGACACTTTGTGGGGACCCTTTTGCTTGCCACACCTGGTGACCTCTCTGAACGTTTTGGCTTTCCCAGAACCTCTGGCGGCAAAGGGCCTTTGGCCCCCTCGTAGAGAGTGACGATGCCGCCGGTGAGAGGGATGGCGCGGACATGGATGAATCCGGCGCGACGTAGCCATTCGACCACTTGATCAGGCGTGGCAAACGCCTCAATCGTGCGATCCAGATAGCGGTAGGCTTGCGGTTGGCCCGACAGCAACCCGCCGATCCATGGCAATACGCGGCGCAAATAGAACAGGTAAGGCGGACGCAACCACCACGAGCGCGGCATGGAAAATTCCAGCATCAGCACACGCCCACCCCCAGCCAACATGCGATGCATGTGGCGCAGGGCCGCCCGTGGATCGGAGACATTACGCAACCCAAACGCCATGGTGACCACGTCGAACGAACCTTTGGCGAAGGGCAGGTTCGTCGCGTCGCCCTTGCGCCACTCCACGTGCGTTAACCCCTTGGCGGCGGCCTTGTGCCGCGCCAGTTGCAGCATCTCCTCGGCCATATCCACGCCTGTCGCCTGATGAATGCGAGGATGGTGCCGCAGCAAGGAAAACACGACGTCGCCGGTCCCCGTCGCCACATCTAGCAGGCGCAAGGGTCGATCCGGCGGCAGGTGACGGGACAAAGCTCGCCGCCAACCGTGATCCAACCCCAGCGACAGCACACGGTTGACGCGATCGTAGCGCTTGGCCAGCCGGTTGAACATGTGCCACACCCCCTGCGGGCCACTGCGTGGCTCTGCTTGCTCGTTCCCTTGCCCTTCGGGGCGTCCTGGTTCCACCAAAGGCCTTTGGAGCAAAGGGGTTCTGCCCCCAAAACCGCTTGCTGCCCCCCGCAGGGGCTTGCTAGGCGGCTGCGCGCCCCTTTTATCTTCCTGAGCGCGGCTACGCCCTCTGTCATTCTGAGTCTGCCCTGAACATTGGTGAAGGACAGACGAAGAATCTCTCCACATTTCGAAGCGTTGGGGAGATCCTTCCTCACTTTGTTCGTCAGGATGACAAGGAAGAGGTTGCGCTGCATCGGGAGATTCTTCGCTCGCCGCCGAATGGCAAGGTGGGGAGCGAAGATTTGTTGTTGTCATTGGACCTCTACCTCTTCTGAAGTCACCCGCGCCTGAATCTGCTCAAAAGCCAAATGTACAGCCTGTTGAAACACTGCCTCCGCTTCGTCATCGTAGGGCCGACGCACAAGAGGTTGGGAACCGCCTAAACGCGCGGCGGCCATCCACACGGGTCGTTGCTCTTTTCCCTCCAAAGTTCTTGCGACACTTCGCGGGGATCCCCGTTTTTCGTCACCGACAAACGCCCGCGCATAGCCACACAGCTGCACAAACGTGGCCTGCGACGTCACGGCCCCGTGCGAAGACTTAAAGTCGATCACGCCAATCTCCCGCGGCCCTTGCACCACTAAGTCGGCCTGCCCTTCCACGAAAATATCTTGGCGCGCGTGATAAGCGATTGGATGTTCAAAACTCACCCACTCCGCTTGGCGAATCATCTCCCCCACGGCCCCTTGCAACGTGCCGCGGGCCAGTGCCAATGCCTGGCCGGCCACGGGATCTTCTTGATGCCTCCCTTGATTAGCCAAGGCGGCGCGCAACCATGTTTGCAGATCCTCATCAGCCCAAGGGCGATCACCCGACGGCAGCCGCAACGAGACATCGGCGATGAGTGCATGGGCCAAGTTGCCAAGCTCAGGTTGTGGCAGAACTGCTACGCTCGATCCAGCTTTGTTAAAAATCTTCTCAGAATGCTCATTTATCTCAAATAAATTCCGCTTTTTCTTGTCATTCCCGCGA
>JBCCEG010000357.1:0-2042 GCA_039030455.1 Myxococcota bacterium
GGCGGGGTCGATCGGCGGGGGGACGCATGCCACGATTATGGCACTGAGTCTCATTTTCGATCAACCCGCCCGCCGGGCGGCTCAGGACAGCCGATCGATCCCCTGCCGGGCCGCCGCCAGGTAGACCGGCGAGCCGCTGCGCGCGTGCTCGCCCAGGCAGGCCGCCGTCAGCTTGATGGCGTGGTCGTCGCCGCAGGCGATGGCGGCCTCGACGAGTTCGTCGGCCGCCGGGGCGTCCGCCGGCTCGCCGGCCTCGGCGGGCAGGGCCAGCCCGTAGGTGGCGTGGAGCGCCGCGCCCGCCTGCCAGGCGAAGCGCAGGGCCGCCGGACGCACCTCGGCCGGAAGGAGCGGCAGCAGGGTGCGAAGCGTCTCGTTGCTGGTCACCCCGTGGGTGAACACGATGGCGCCGAGGCGGTCCTGGGCGCTCGCGAGCAGGACGCGCGCGAAGGTCGCGGTGAGGTCCGTCACGACTTCGTCGGCGTCCCGGCGGACGTCGAGGCGGTGGATCACCGGGGCGAAGGCCGGATGGTCGTCGAGGGCGCACAGCGCCTGGACGATCGAGGCCACCTCCGGAAGCCGGTCCCTCACCATCGGGACGGAGGCCAGCGCCGCGCTCGCGCTCACCGGTGCCTCGCCCTCGGGCTCCGCACTCGGGAGCGCCTGGTACGTGGCGGCCCAGTAGGCGAGGCCCGCGGCCAGCTCGCTCCGACGCGGTTTCGTGTCGGCCACGCCCAGGGCGCGGGCGGCGTGGGCCGCGCGGATCACGCCGTGGGTGGCGGCCCCGGCCAGGCCGGGCGCGAGGCGTGCCCCCCAGATGGCGACTCTAATGTAAATCGGGATGCTGGACAGATCCCGCAGCACATTGCGCACGTAATCATAGCTTCTACCACCCGTGTTATTGCAGATAGCTTTAGCCAAGCGGTTGGCAGTGGTCACTATGAAAGCCCTTGGCTGTCTGTTCACACTAATGAGCCGGTGCCCGCCTTCTACCCAGAGGTGAAACAGCTCGTACATCGCCTCTTGATGCTTCTGCTTGAGAACCCCGTAGGATTTATCGCTTTTTGGCGTTTTCCCAACAAAAACCGACTGGGTAACCGTCTCTTGAAACTGGTTTATAACCCTGCGGTGAAGCGCTCTGTGCTTTCCGCGAAAGGAATTGACAACAAAAACACGGTTTTTATCGGCCGTAAGTTCTACTTTGATAGCCCCTGGCTTGGATGAGGGAGTAATGCGATCGCAAAAACCCAACCGAAGCTGCCTCAAACCATCTTTTCTCTGCATCTCTTTACGTGCCTTCATAAATCTCTTCATGGATGCTTTTGCGGTAGGCGACATAGGTGTTTTTGTATCTGAGCTCATTGCCATCTCCGTCCAGAGAAACAACACTGCGTTCCTTGTGGGCAGCCTATACAAACGTTCAATTGAGGAGAATGCAGGCAAGCGGAAAAGGTGGGCAAGATCGCGTGCATGTTTTGGAGAAACCCTATCCTTCCTACGCATGGGCGTCAAGCTTTAAGGATTCGAATCAGTCTGCGTGTAGTATCAACTAATATATTATAATATGTCTCAATATCATGCTTTCTTATGGTGCCTTCACGCAGTGTAAAAAGGGGTGTTGTACATATTCGTATTGTCTGGCAGTATCTAGGCGCCTTGTCGCACCCAAACAGGTTTCAAGCGGCGTTACGCCTATATCCTACCGCGGCGTTCATGCGGCCGGCCCTCTTCCTTTTTTAAAGGCCACCGAAGCAGGGGCAAGAGCAACACTTCGACCACCACGGGGATTTTTGTTCGTTTTCTCTATATGTTCTGATAGAATGTTGTCCTCTTCTCAGCGACATGTTCTGAATAATTCTCAAACTCTGACGGTTGGGATTCTTGTCTGTCATGTGTTGATTCTCTAGGTGCAAAAAATTGATTTCCAACGGGCCGGTGACAAACCTTCGCCTTTTAGGCGGAATGGCTTTAGCAGCAAGTTTTTGCTAAAAATAGGATTGTGGACAAAGAACGTTACCAACGCGGTTGCCATACAGTTCTAGACC
>JBCCEG010000358.1:0-2040 GCA_039030455.1 Myxococcota bacterium
ACAAGCAGTTTTTGTCCTGTTCGACACTTCCAACCACCCCCGGCACCAGATCAGGATACACGCCCGCTGTCTCGCCCCGTAAGGGCGTCAAGCCTAGGCATGGGAACGGGTCGGTGAACGCCTCCATGCATACATCTCCTCGAACGGCGGCCCAGATCAGTTCTTATCTTGCGACGGATCTCCCAGTTGATGCGGGTATAGCCGTCACGGAAGAGCCGACCCATCTCCGAGTTGAGTTGGAGCTTGTATCTTCCTACGGTTTTGTCCAGCTTAAAGCTGTCAATCAGGTGGCCGCAGTAGTAGAACCTGTCGTTTTTAATCGTGATGGTGCCCGTAGTCAGGCGCTTGAATGAGGTCCTGATGGACTCTCGGGTGGATGTGGCGTTGGCAAGGCCAAGCATTTTTTCGAAGGCGTACACGGAACAAATCATTTCAAGGGCTCTGCCGTTGTCGTATGCCATTCTGATAGCTGCCATGAACACGTCTAGGTCTCTTTGGTCTAGCTGTTCTCCCGTGTATGTGATTTGCGTGCCGCCGCAGGCAAAAATGGGGTGGTCAGTGAGTTGTCTTCGCTTTTGTCTAGAGCCAATTCCAAATAAGGCACTCCGAAGGACTTCACTGGGCGCAACGCGTTCTTGTGGGCCTAAGAGGTAAATGGGTAGGTCGTCGTCGGTTTGGCTTTGCTGCTCCGGCTTTAGGCGCTGCGCAAGCTGTGTGAATGGGAGCTTGCGGGGGTGTGCAAATGCGCAGCGAGGCTGTTGCTGTTTCCATATTGTTCTACTCAGCGGCTTTTCTCAGTGAACCGCCTTCATGCTAGCGCGTTGTGTGTGTTACCGGAAGGGTCATGAGGCGAATTGTTCTAGCCCTTCTTGGAAATGAACCCGTCGCTCCTCTTACGGTTCTGTGTTAGCCGTGTCGGTGTGTTTTTTTCCGCTGGCCTTGTCTCCTTGTTTGATTCGTTTTGTATTCGCTGGATATGAATTTTCTTACTTCTTCGTTTTTTACATGTCTGTGATTCGTTGTATTTCTTTTTGTTTTTTTAGCTTTTTTCTAAACACTACATAGATCTTGGACTAGATCTTTTTAATAATTATTTAAGTGTTTAAGGGCCGAAAATGCGTGTTTAGACCGCATGAAAAGTGGATTTGCGAAGATCAGGTGTTCCCTAATCACACCCTATCTCCGAGAAGTGTTCCCTAATCACACCCTAGTCACCCACCGTGAATCCCAGAGACCACAACGCTGTCAATCCGTCCCCGAAACGCCCGTAGACTTCACTGGGCGGCGGCCTGGGTGTCGCCGCCGCCCAGTTTGAAGAGCAACATCTCTTCCAACAGGGCTAGCCGTTCGTCTTTGGGAAGAGAGTCCCAAAAGTCGGATAGGGTTTCATCGAAGCGCAGCGTGGTCAGCTTGCGATGGTCTGATTTGGGATCGCCAACTAGCGCCCTCCCTTGCCGGTATTCGCTCAACGCCTCGCGGATAAAGTGAGAGACGCTGCGATAATGCTTGTTCGCCTTGACAACCTCGCGCACGGCGGCAAACAGTTCCTCGCCCAAACGCACCTGCCTGATGCGCGTGAGGGGTTGCTTCGATTTAGGACGCCCGCGCGGTTTGCCACCGTCGGGGGATTGCTCGGTCTGTTTGGGCGGCGGTTGCACCAGGTCATCCGGAATGCCCGTTACCCCTTGCCGCACGGGCGCGCCTTGCCCCACAAAGTCTTGCGTTTCACGCAAGACCTTTGCGGGGACCCCGTTGCCGTGCCGCACCCACCTTCCCCCTTTCCAAACCGCCTCGTACACCATATACAACAAACTTTTTTTCCACATCACATACCCTCCTTACATAAATACAACAAACGAACCTCCATTTGTATTTTCCTAATTATGGATTGTGGATTATAAATTATGAATGACGGCCAACTCATAATTCATAATTGATAATTCATAATTTCCACAGGCGTTTGTATTTTCTTCCCAGAGCACTTACACTACGAACCAGTTTTCGCTTGGTTCATGATGCGTTAGGAGTTATCGCCGTGTC
>JBCCEG010000359.1:0-2037 GCA_039030455.1 Myxococcota bacterium
ACATGCCCGTCTAGGCACTGTTGCAGCACCGTGACCCGATCCAACTCCTTTTTGCTCAACGTGATAACGTCCCTCACGTGCCCTCCTGTTTTTGCCTCTTACAGAAACAACAAAGGGGACATTACAGCTTTGCGCTAACACGTGGAAATGATAACACCAATCCGCAGAAATAACGACACCTTCCTGTCATCCCTGCGAAAGGTTGTCACCCCTGCCCCCGAGCAGGGGCAGGAATCCAGAAAAAATGGGAGCGGCGAGCGCAAGGGGGATTGTCGATTTTGTAACATTATTTGTTGGGATCGTGCGACACGAAGTCGCTCAGGAGGAGTGCATGATGACTGTTTAACATGTTGGGGATGCACCAATCCCGATTGCCGCTGTCTCGGTGCGGGCTGGGTAACCGGCCGGTGCTAAGCGAGATGGAAAGCTCAACCCAAGTAGCCATCGGGAGGCAAAAGGGAGGCAGGGGGTCCCCGCAAAGTATCTGAACGAAGTGAAGAACTTCGCGGGGGAAAGACAAGGCAAAGCGATGGAGGGCTGAGCGAAAGCGAACCTTTGTCTGAAAACGTCGTAAGAAATAAGGCTCGAAACCCGATGACACGAGCCCAAAGGTGTCGTGCGAGGCTAACGCCTAAGCACAACCGCCAACGAAGTGATTCCGTTCGTTGGGATGGTGCCGGTCACCCAACGAAGAGGAGGCGGCCGACCATCGCGTCTCTCCTCGTGTGTGGAACGTGGAAACCCCGTTGAACGAAAGAACAGCGGGAACAGGATGTCCAAAAAGCGAATGCCGTCGGCGACAAAGGCAACGGGAAATCATAACCGCCACGGACAGGGGTTCCAGCTTTGCCCCGCGTGAAAACGGGCTGACTTGGACAGGTGGTCCGCCCCGCGAGCAGGGTCCGAACGTGCATGGAGTCGGAAAAGGTAGATGCGGATTCCGCAACCGTAACGGCTCTAGCGACGTGGTCACGGAGGAAATCCAGTCAATGGAACCGACACGGCCGCGGCGTAACGGATTCGGATACCGGTACCCGTGGGGCCGCCGAGAAGAAGGGTGCTCGGCGGGCGCGCAACCCGCGCTTTCCCTGACTCGTCAGAGAACAGGGTTGCCGGCGGCTCGCCGCGTTCTTCAACGCACTAGGGAAGTCGCCCTATGACAACTTCCCTAGGACGTCTTGAGCGACTCGCGGACTGCCGGCAGCCGTGTGCGGGGCCAACTCGCAGGCACGTCTCGGCAGGGGGGTTGGACGCCTATCATTCTGGTGGGCGTCCCGACTACCCTACGGTATAACTTGACACGTGCGGCGGGGGCGTTATGCTCATGATCAACGTGTCGGCAGCGTGCCGGCGCGACCTGGCTCTTTGACAACCAGATAGACCGTTTTGAGTGACGGCGCATGTCGTCAATTCTGCAAACCTTTATTTTTAGGGCGGCACGAAAGGTGTCGGAAGCAAACAGGCTTGCCTGTTTGTGGAAGAGGCCCGGAGGGCCGCCTGAAAGTGGAGAGTTTGATCCTGGCTCAGAACGAACGCTAGCGGCATGCTTAACACATGCAAGTCGAACGAGAAGCCGACCTTCGGGTTGGTAGAGAGTGGCAAACGGGTGAGTAACGCGTGGATAACGTGCCCATGGGTTGGGGATAACCCGCCGAAAGGCGAGCTAATACCGAATGTGTTCGCGGTGACTTCGGTCCGCCGTGAAAAAAGGGACTTGTGCCCGCCCATGGATCGGTCCGCGTTCCATCAGCTTGTTGGTGGGGTAACGGCCTACCAAGGCAACGACGGATAGCCGGCCTGAGAGGGCGATCGGCCACACTGGGACTGAGATACGGCCCAGACTCCTACGGGAGGCAGCAGTGGGGAATCTTGGACAATGGGCGCAAGCCTGATCCAGCAATGCCGCGTGAGCGATGAAGGCCTTCGGGTTGTAAAGCTCTGTCAGGGGGGACGAACAAGCAGCGTAATCCGCTGCCCTGACGGTACCCCCAAAGGAAGCACCGGCTAACTCCGTGCCAGCAGCCGCGGTAATACGGA
>JBCCEG010000360.1:0-2036 GCA_039030455.1 Myxococcota bacterium
CGGTCGGGGGGGATAAAGGCAAGCGCTGGACCGGAGGGGGGGTCTCTCCGGCTCCGCCGGCAGCTTCGCGACCGAAGGCGGCAAGCGCTGGTGGGGATAAAGACCCGTTTACCACTTTGCGCCGAAGGCGCGCTTCACGGTTTCCCGAGCGACGGTCTCGCGCAAGCGCGGAGCGAGGGCGGCGAACGCAGTGAGCCGCAACTGAAACGACCTTCGCTGCCTTCGCCGCGTCACCGCCCGCGTGGAGGTCATTAATTGGTTACTGCAGTGTATAAATCCATGATAAAAATTTTCAGTATAGAGATCATCATACCCCGTACGGTACATGTCACACAAAAAAAGCATAGTATTTTTATTTATGGCCCTTTAGGGCGAAATCAATTCTCTATAAAAAAAATGGATATAAAGGGGATTGGAGCTATTCAGGTAAGGCGCCGGCGCCGTTGCCCGGGCGCATTATCACGAGAACTCGTGGTCCGTTCTGCACCTTCTCACCAGCTTATGGGCACTCGCGGTTGGATATTACGCGCCCGAGGGGGCTGGGGAACTTATAAGGCGCAGCCTCTTGTTGGGCGCAAGGGGCGGCACCCAACTCGGGTTGGCGAAGCGAGTGCTGCGCGTACTTGTGCCTGCAAGGCCAGGCTACGCCTGAGAGGAGACAACAACAGTGGTGCTCGGTATCATGATGCCGAGTGCGCTACGAAGCTTTTTGCCCCCCAGGCTTGCGCGAGCAGCCTGGGGGGCAAAAAAGCGACCTTAGCACGTGGGCGCTTGAGTGATCAGGTTTCCCCAGGGGCTGTGCCAATGCCAAGGGGCTGGGGGGTACTCCGTCTTCAGCGCTTACGAACGACAAAAAGTGTACTACGTCCACCGGCACTTACGTGCCGGGGCGTAGCCGGATCCATTATCACGGGGAAAGGTCATCCTTTCGGGTATAAATATATTGACGTAGCAGCCCAACCGGGCACACCGTCTCGCGTCCACTTCTTACGTTTCTTACGCCTTCGGGGAACGAACGACCAGGCTACGCCTGAGAGTTGGTGAAACCCAAAGAGCGCTTTGCCGTCCCCGGAGGAGAAGAGGCGCGACTCTTTTGCTACGCCACCGGGGGTTGCGCGCTTGCACGCGCAGTTATCACGGATCCGCGAGAAGACGCGATTGTCGACTAGCATAATTTGTTTGAGTTCTTCTGAATCTTTTTTGGGTTTAATTTCGGCCGTGGTCCAAAATAAGCTGCATGGAGTTTCTCGTGGTTTTTTGGTATATATTCGTGTGCGACAAGAAGTTGTGCCGTGTACTCAGAGGGCCAATAGCTCGAGCGCACCTGCGGGGTAACATGTAGTTGTGACGCCTCGGTATCTGGCACTGTAAGCCCAGCAAAGCAAAAAAGGTGCTAGGTCAGCGAATGCAACGGTGCTTTTTGTGCGCAGCTGCCTGCACGTAATCGTCGAAGAGCGTTGCTCCCGCCCGCCTGCTCATCCGGGTCGCGCAAGCGCCGTAAACCGGGTCGGGTTCGCGTAGCGAACAATTGCGCCGAAGGTGCGCTTGTACTTGTCAACTCGCTTCTTCCCCTTCGGGGACGACAAGTACAAGCAAGGCGAGTATCCGTAGTCACCCGCGGGCCTCTCGCCCAATTGCGCTCCGGCTTCGCCGCTTGCTCTTCCAGCGCTTGCGCGACACCGGTTTTCCCAAGGAAGAGGACGTGCGCTTGCTCTTCCGGGCTGGTGTTTGCTTTACCGCGCGCAAGCACGTGGGGCCCCGCCAGGCTACGCCTGAGACCGGGAAGCCTGCAAGACGCGAGTAGGCGGACGGGCGCGAGCTTTTGGGCGAGCACCGAGTGCTGGGTCTCCGGCTCCGCTCCCCCATACCACTCCGCGTCCCCTCGCCAGCGCTTGCGCGACTACCCCGGCTATGCCGGCGAGGGGCGAGTAGTACCGGTCTCCCCGCCCCAACCCCAACCCCCGACCCCCCGTTCGCCTCCCCTCCGAACCCCTTCTCCCCTTCGGGGTTGGGACTCCAGCGCTTGCCGCCGTCCC
>JBCCEG010000361.1:0-2023 GCA_039030455.1 Myxococcota bacterium
ATCTGTCGCGCCAACCGCGCTTGATCACAGTCGAAAGAGAGCAGTTGCACCGCGTGGGGTAGAGATGAGCGAGAACGGGCGCTATCACGCACTAAAGCAGTGACTCTGTTTCCCTGCTCAACCAGCCGCCGGACCAAGGCTTGGCCGATGAATCCGGTGGCGCCGGTGATCAAGATGCTGTGTGTGGTACCCGCCATTCTTGGTAGGATAGTGCTAACCCGACGCAGCCCAAAGCCGCTGGCACGGTATGCCTTTTGCACCCGAGCTTTTGGGAATTACAGTCAGCCCGGGTTGATCTAAAAAAGGGACTTCATGTGGCAAAAACGGGAGCGAGCATGACGAGGATTTTCAACGCGGCTGGGGCAAACTCGGGGTCCCCGCAAAGTACCGCGGGAACGAGGACGCTTTGTGGGGTGAGAAATGCAATAATTTGAAAACACGCTCTCAAGGAGTGAAGGTTTGATGAGCGCGACGGCATTGGAAACATCTCTTGTGTGGTTCCGGCAAGATCTGCGCGTGGCCGATCATCCGGCGTTGTGGCACGCGCGAGAGCAACGGCGGCCGGTGGCGGCGGTGTATGTGCTAGACGATGTGACGCCTGGAGCGTGGCGCTTGGGCGGCGCGAGCCGGTGGTGGTTGCACCACGGCCTGGGTGCTCTAACGGAGTCGTTGGACAAGCTGGGGATTCCGCTCGTGCTGCGCCGAGGTGTCGCTCACGACGTTGTTCCGGCGTTGGCGCGAACCCTGAACGCTCGGTTGGTGACGTGGCACCGCTTGGTCGAGCCGTTCTCACGCGAGCAAGAGAGGCTCGTGCAAGCGCGGCTGAGGGCGCAAGACACGGCGGTGAAGACCTTCCAAGGCTCGCTACTGTTCGCGCCCGAGGCCTTGCAAACACAACAGGGGAACTCTTTTCGAGTTTTCACACCGTTTTGGCGTGCGTGCTTGCGTGCCGCCGCGCCGGAATCTCCGTTACCGGCTCCCTCGCCCCAGTCCCCGCCGCGCCTGCCGATCGCGGGGGAGTCGCTCACCGATTGGCGGCTGTTGCCCGTCAAGTCCGACTGGGCCCGCGAATTTCCCAACCACTGGCAGCCTGGCGAAGCGGGGGCGTGGCGGCAATGGCATCGCTTTGCGCAAAGAGCTTTTGCCCGCTACCCCGCGCAGCGTGATCGCCCCGGCGAAGCGAGCACTTCATGCCTATCACCCCACGTGCACTTTGGCGAAATCAGTCCGCGTCAGCTGTGGCATGCGTGCGCGCGGTTGGTCCAAAGCTCGGATTCCCCCCAGATGCGCGCCGCCGCCGATCGATTTTTAAGCGAGTTGGGCTGGCGCGAGTTTTCGCACCATTTGCTGCATCATGTGCCCACGCTGCCCCATGAGCCGCTGCAACCCAAATTCGCGCGGTTCCCCTGGCGGGAAGATCCCCGGCAGCTGCGGGCATGGCAGCAAGGGCGCACCGGTTACCCCCTGGTGGACGCGGGCATGCGGCAGCTGTGGCGCACCGGCTGGATGCACAACCGCGTTCGCATGGTAGCCGCCTCGTTTCTCGTTAAGCATCTGCGCATCTCTTGGCAGCACGGCCAGGCCTGGTTTTGGCGCACGCTGGTGGACGCGGACTTGGCCAACAACGCGGCGAGCTGGCAGTGGGTGGCCGGTTGCGGCGCCGATGCCGCGCCCTATTTCCGCGTTTTCAATCCCGTGTTGCAGGGTCGCCGCTTCGATTCCCAGGGGGACTATGCGCGCGCTTGGGTGCCTGAGTTAAGCAAGCTGCCCGCGAAGTGGATCCACGCGCCGTGGCAGGCACCGCCGGAAGCGCTGGCGCGGGCCGGTGTGCGCTTGGGGCGGGATTACCCATGCCCCCTGGTGGATCACGCGCAAGCGCGCGCGGCGGCCTTGGCCGCTTATCGCGGCTTGAGTTAAGAGCGTGCCTCTAAACATCCATTTCAAGGCATGGGTTGGCATCTAGGGCACACAAACGTGCCGCGTCCTCCCTGTGTGATCCGTTGGATCGGTTGATCACACGCGG
>JBCCEG010000362.1:0-2020 GCA_039030455.1 Myxococcota bacterium
ACCGAAGTCCTTGCAATGGATGCGCCAACATCATCGCGGCCTTGGCGGCCTTCTGTCTCTCTCCCAACAAGCCGAAAATACGACTTAAGCCCGATGAAAACTGGATCATTGACCAAAACCCTTAAACAGAATTCGCGTTGTAACATTATTTGTTGGAATTGGTATAAGAAGAACGTTTCTTGCTGAAAAGGTATCAGGACGTTTTCTTGTCAGCGGAAGGTTTGGTAGCAAGCCCCCGCAGCGGGTTGTGCAAACGGCCTAGGTAAGAGGTGCGCGGGCGCGTGTTGAGTTCGGCCAACAGCTGGTAGTCGCGGTCAGCTTTCTTGAGCGTGGCCACGGCGCTGTTAGGGTCGTTTAGATTGCCGAAGGTGATGGCTTGCGTGGGGCAGGTTTGGGCGCAAGCAGGGGTGACATCGCCGTCGCGCAGGGCGTGAGGATCGCGCTTTTCTAAACGCGCTTTGTGCTTGGCTTGTTGAATGCGTTGGGTGCAGTACGTGCACTTTTCCATCACGCCGCGATAGCGCACGGTGACGTCTGGGTTGTGCTGCAGTGCCGTCAGCCGTTGCCGCCGTTTTTTCTCGGGAGCCACGTACATGTCGCCGCTGTTGGAGTAGTCTAGGTAGTTGAATCGCCGCACCTTGTAAGGGCAGTTGTTGGCACAGTAGCGCGTGCCAATGCAGCGGTTATAAGTCATCACGTTGAGGCCTTCGCTGTCGTGCGTGGTGGCGGCCACGGGGCACACGGGCTCGCAGGGGGCGTTTTCACAGTGCATGCACACGACGGGCTGGTGGATCGCGCGGGGGTTTTCCACCGGCCCCGTGTAGTAACGGTCCACGCGAATCCAGTGCAGAATGCGGCCGCGCATCACTTGCGCCGGCCCCACCACGGGAATGTTATTTTCCGCCTGGCACGCGGTGACGCAGGCGCCGCAGCCGATGCACGCGGTCAAGTCGATGACCATACCCCACTTGTTGCCGGTATATCGCCACGGTTTATGCGTTTGCAAAGGGGCAAAACTTTCTTTTGTCGCTCCCGCGTGCGTCGTGTTCGAGGAGTTCGTTCCTCCTTCTTTGTGCGTGAGTAACATGGGCAGCCCCTTGGCCTTGACGTAATCGGGATGTTGCCGGTAGTGCTCCGCCGTTGCGTTTCGCGTGGGGTCGCGTTCCGCCAGCCCCAGGGTTGTGCCCGCTCGCACCGCTTGCGCGTTCATGGCGAACTGCTCTTGCGTGCACGCCAGCGGCTTTGTCTTGCCGGTCAGAGTGATGCGGCCGCCCAGGGCCCAAAGCGAACCGTCGTTTGGCAGCAGCGGGTGAAAGTTGACGCCCACGCCGTTGCCCACGACCCCCGCGTGGGTGCGCCCATAACCCAGGGTGGCAACGACGCTGTAGGGGGGCAGCCCCGGCAACACGAACGTCGGCGTCTCCACGGCGGGGGAATTCCCCAGCCGCAGGCGAACGACATCCGCTTGATACAGCCGCCCGCGCGTTTGGCTGCGAATCCCCATGTCCTTGGCCAGCGTGGGACTCAGCAGCAGAGCGTTGCCCCAAGTGAGCTTGGTCATAGAGTCGGGCAACTCTTGCAGCCACGCCAAGTTGGCAAGGCGTCCGTCGCCCACGGCGTAACTGGGCATGAACACCACTTCGAGATTGTTGGGCGCGAGCCGCTGCGCGGCTTTGTTTGCTTTGTCATCCTGACGAACGAAGTGAGGAAGGATCTCCCCGTGTAGCGCAACGCGGGTTTTTTTTGTAGAGACGCGATGAATCGCGTCTCTACTTGTTGCGGGATCACGTGTTTTTCCACTTGCTGGTGGAAACGCCGTGCCTGGAATGGTGCCGTCGTGCACCGCCTTGCGCCACTGCTTTTCCGTCGCGAGGGGCTTGCCCAGCCCCAGCCATGTTTGGCGAACAAGATCTTGCGCTTTTGTCACGGTGCCATCGGCGATTTGCCAAAGCAACTGGTCGCACGAGCGCGCATTGTGCAGCGGATCGATCAGAGGCTGACCGATGGCGGCGGTGCCGTC
>JBCCEG010000363.1:0-2018 GCA_039030455.1 Myxococcota bacterium
CACTCGCCCCGACGGAGGAGGGGCGAGGGGAGGGGAGGGCAGGAAGAGTGCAGTCCACTTTGTGGACGCCAAGCGCTGGAGGGGAGGAAAGGGGCGGCGGGGTCAGCGCTTCGCGACCGAAGGGGTCTTTATCCCCCCGCAAGCGCGGTCTCTCCGGCTCCGCCGGCAGCTTCGCGACGGTCGGGGGGGATAAAGGCAAGCGCTGGAGACCCACCCTGCTTTTGGGCGCTGCCGGCCACCCCTCCCCGGCTCGTCCCTCGCCGGGGAGTGCTTGCGCATATCTTCAAATTTTGGTTTTCTGTACTACGTCATATGCAGCGGAACCTTATAGAATAGAAAAGTTGGCGGCTCTTGGGCGTATATTGTGATAACGCACTTTGCGGTCGCGCCGACGCCAGCAAGCGGCTTTGGGCTCCAACTTGCGGTTACTTGTGCATTGTACATTTCAGAGGCTATTTATAATAAACTTACGTAGTACACCTTTCTGGAGGGTGCCCCGAAAAGAAGTACCCTGGTTGAGCACCCAGCGCCAGCGCGAAATGTGTAAGCGCTCGACGGACCAAGTTTAATAAAGCTCTCCCCAAACCGCGCAAGACAGTTGCTTGTCACGCGGCTTTCCTACTGAGTTTTTAAGGTCGACAACCGACTGTTCAGTCGCCTGCGCTGTGACCAACACGGCTTTGGGGCGCAGCCGGCTTGGAGGGAGTCTGTTGTTGGCGTTTTCCCTAGAGTTTTCGCGCCTTCGGCGCGGTCCGGCGCACCGGTTTTGCGCCGAAGGCGCGCTTGTGGAACCTTCGCGGGGGGATAAAGACACTTCTTCAACACAGGCTACGCCGTCCGCTGGGCTTGTGACCACGCCCCGAACGCAGTGAGGGGCGTGCACAAGCAGACCGTTGGTGCACAAGCAAGGCAAGAGCGCGACAGAGGGCAGATCGGAGGCCGCGTAGCGGCTCGTTTTCTTTTTACACAGGCGGTGACCCGCGCTTGCGCGAGACCGCCGGGATTGCTTGCACGCAAAAGCTGGTGGCGTAAGAAAGTGGGCGTGCTGCCCTTTCCGAAGGAACGTAGCCGGGCAGCACCCAATCGTGCTCTCGGCGCTTGCAAGTGGCTTGGGCGCTCGCCGTCCACTCTTTGACTATGTTGAAGCAGGGGTCGCAGACCACTTGCGCCGTATTGGAAATAACAGCCGCACATGCGTGCGTCCACGGAGTGGCCGCAACAATTGCGTGTGATTGCTGCTAACGCAAGCCGGTGGGGCTTATTATAAACAGTACAAACGCTTTTGTGCGCTCGCAAGCTCGCGCACCCTTGGGGATTAGGTGCAGAGCGCCTTCGGCGAGACCAATGACGTCCCCGTAGGTCGTCGGACCCGATTGCGCAGTCTACTTGCCCAAGCGTACACTAGGCACCCGATTACTCGTCCCGAAGGGAAGGGCCGTCCTCTTGCCATGTAAAGTGTTTAATAGGATTGGGCATGGGTTTTACCGCGGCTTCGCCGACCCGTTTACCACTCCGTTTCTTACGCCACTCGCGCGCTCGCCCCTGGTGAGCCTACGAGAGCCCCAAACACAGGGGCGAAAACGAGCCTAGCGCAAGCCGGGTTAGGCTGCGCGTCCCTAAACAAACGCGCCTTGCAGGCTTCCCCGTAGCGCGGCTTCTTTATCCCCCCCGCTTCCCGGTTTACCGCGCTTGCTACGCCTGAGGCCCGGAATAGCAAGCGGACGGGGAAGCGAGTGCTTCGGCTTGCGATAGCAAGCAAACAATACACGACCCAGCTACGTGCCCGAAGGGGAAGGTGAGTACTGCCCTAAGTTTTGTTTGCGGCGCGCAAGCGCGCCGCAAACAAAAAAGCAATTGCGCTCGCTAACACGACTGCTCTGCTCGTTTCTTACGTCCGCTCCACTCCGAACGAGCGACTGCGCGCCGGCTTCGCCGGCGAGCCCTTTCCTCCCCACCCCGACGGCGCCAGCTTCGCTGGCGCCCTTTCCTCCCCTCCCCTGCTCGCCGGCGTAGCCGGC
>JBCCEG010000364.1:0-2017 GCA_039030455.1 Myxococcota bacterium
CCAGGATTTGCAAGACGCGGCGCACGGAGAGCCGCATGCCTCGGATGCAGGGTTGGCCGTTGAGAATCCGTTCATCGATGGTAATGCGCGGGAAACGGTTCATGATTGTCTCCTCCTTTTTTCAGTGTAACGATTGGCCCGTGCGCCCCGCAACGGCGGTGTTGGGCCAGGTGGGTGTTGACAAGCTTTTTCCCATTGCCAACAGTGTGTTCAAGGCAGTCTCGGTGGGAGATTGCGCGATACCCGATCACACCCATGAAGAGGGGACATTCATTGTAAAAGTGGAACCCATATTACCGTCGGAGCCGGAATCCAGGCTCTTCAAGTCTCTGTCTCGGAAGTACCCACATGTGTTTCCGTGTCTACACGCGGGGACGTTTCTCGTGGAGGAAACAATCTTACATAAGCTGGAACCGGTTGAACGCAGGATGTTGCCCTACATGCCATTTAGTATTGTGTGCACCGATGATAAATTCATGGCCAAGCTGGCCGTCCATTACGCGGGAGAAGACCGATCCGAGAGGATCGCCGAGGCGCGAGGGGATCTGCAAGAGAAGCTGTGCGCGATGGCGGGCGTTGAGTTTTGGCGGATCCGAACGGACGATCAGCTGCGTGAAGTTTGTGCCGCGCTTGAGTAACCCGGTTCGGAGGCCTGGAGCGACGAGGGCGGGGAAATGGTGTCGCAAAGCTTGCCCTTGTCTAACAGAGATTTGCGAGAGGGGAATCGTCGGCCTTGAGTGCTCACCCCCCTAATCTTCAGGCTGGGTGTGGCTGGATTTAGTATTACTCAAGCAGTCGAATAATATCTTGGGCATGATTACATTTGGCATAGTCTAGAGCAGTTTTGCCCCATTTGTCCTTGCTCGTTTTGTCCACGCCCGCGTTCAAGAGAACTTGGGTAACCGCGGGAGCTGTCTCGATTCTGTAGCTGGGCGCGTCTGCTATGACATGTAAGGAGGTACGGTTTTCGTTGTCAGTAGCGTCTTTGTCCAAGCCTACGTCTAACAGCTTCTGGACGATTTGAGATGCATGGGGGGACTCACCTTGCGCCGCTGTGTGTAGAGCGGTCCTGCCATGCCGTCGGTGGAGTGGGTGATTTCCCACGAAAGTAGCCTGCCACTTGAGCCGGTTGCGTTTGCTTGGCCGGGGAGCTTGCTTAGAGCAGCCGCGGCTTGCGGCGCGCCGTAAAACAGGGAGGTCAGGTTGGTTGCGTCCGCGGCCGCGACCGGCTTGCCCGGCGCGGGGCGGCCGGTGCTCGTTCGCAGTGTCGCCGTGAAGAGTCCGGCCGGAATCAAGGAGGGGTTTTGCATCGCATCGGACCTCGTTTTCGTTTAACAGGGAGAAGGGGAGGGGGACGGGGAGAGAAGGGGCGCGGAGGCTAGTTTAGCAGATTGGCAGACGCCGAACGCGCACACTGTCATCATTCACGGAGACAGCCGCGCCTTCCTCCAAATCCCGCCCAATCTCCTCGACGATTTTGAGGAGGAGGCGCGCGGTCGCCTCGGCCTTCAGTCCTTCCACGCGGATGCGAATGACGGAAGGTTTTTGTTCGCCGGACTGGGCGAGCAACGCATGAAAATCAGCGTCCAGCGTCACAATAGCGAAGCCATGGCGACGGGCGTGGATTATCAGCTGTTCGTCGTCGGCCTTGGCGAGGCCGATCTCGCCCACATGGGTACAGAGGATGTTACTTTCGCGTAGGCGTGACGCGGTTGAGCGTGCCAGACCTTGATCGAGCAAAAGCTTCATCCCGCAGCTCGGAGAGGGACAACGCGGTCTTCGAGACGAGCGGCCGCGTAGGCGAGGGCTTGCTCAATGTCCTCGTTCTCCAGCTCTGGGTAATCTTGCCTCAAATGCTTCCGGTCGTCGTACTCAGCCAGGATTTGCAAGACGCGGCGCACGGAGAGCCGCATGCCTCGGATGCAGGGTTGGCCGTTGAGAATCCGTTCATCGATGGTAATGCGCGGGAAACGGTTCATGATTGTCTCCTCCTTTTTTCAGTGTAACGATTGGCCCG
>JBCCEG010000365.1:0-2016 GCA_039030455.1 Myxococcota bacterium
AGGGGCTGAAATACTCAGCGTGATCACTGAAAGTCAGCTCTTCATCGCGACTGGTGATGATCACCTTGCTCTCGCGCCAGTTTTGCAAGCCGTTTTTGGCGATGACGTTCACCCATTTGTCTTTGGCGATCTCGTCAAAGCCGTCTAGGATAAACAGCACCTTGGCTTTCCTTAAGGTGTCGAGTTTGTTCAAGCCGATCCGTCTCTCGTCCTTGAGTACCTCCTCGACCAGGTTGGCGGGGTCCTTCAACGTGTTCAGCGGAATGTACACGGGCACCCACTCGGACTCTCCGTCTTCCAGGTCCGTCCACAGCAACCGCTCCAACAGCTGCACGAACACCGACTTGCCGCTGCCGCCCTGGTCCGACAAAACCAAAAAGACCTTGTCGTCGCTGTCCAAAAACTTGTCCGTTTCCTCTCGCAAATCGAAATCGGCCGGCGACAGCGGGCTCAGCTTGGCCTTGGGCGGCACGTACAGATGCTCGATCCCCTGCATGAACCCGTTGCGCTGCACCTTTTCCCATTGCGCGTCGCTCACGCCGCGAATCTTGTCCATCCACGGCTCGCGGAGCTCGTTCACTTGTTCCTTCAAGTCTTCCATGTGGTCCGCTAGATCTTGCGTGTGATGCTGAAACGTCCGGCGCGTCAGCGCTCGACGAAGCCGAGCGTGGACTTGATCAAATTGCTCGTCCATATAGTGCCGCAGTTGCTTAAACTGACTGTCAAAGTCCTGCGTGAGTTTTTTGTGGAATGCGTTAAAGTCGCTCTCTTGCGACCAGTCTTGGCGAAGCAGTTTCTCGGCTTGCGCGACACTATCCGCGTTTTGCACAATTACCTGTACCTCTTTATGCTCCGACTTTTTCAGCTCGGTCAACAGCTGGTTTGCCTTGCCCCTCACATCGCTGTCGCTATGTTGCAACAGCAATGCCGCCTCTTCGGCTATTTTGGCCTGCACGCGCCATTTGTTGCGCAAGGAGAAGGTGTAAGTTGTTAAATCCAACAAGCCCGGGAGTTCCGTTGGTTCCTCCTTCTCCGACTCAACTTCCGATGGACGTTGCATGCCGTCAAACACAGCCGCGACCAGCTGTTCGTTGTTGCTATACCAGGCTACATAAGCCAGCACCTCGATGGCGGCATAAAACTTTTGCCAATCATCTCCCCTTTGCCGGTATTGGTGCATTTTTTCCAATGCGTACCATAAGGCTTTTTGGCTTTGTAGCGCTTCGGCACGCAGGGCAATCACATGCAGCCCCTCTTCGTACCACTCTTGCCGGTATTCTCGCAGCAATTTGTAATAGGTTTGCTTGCCGCCCTGTTTGGCAAGGTCGGCGACTTTAGACACCGCCTTTTTTGGGTTTGCCACGGCCGCCACAAGGGTTTTGACGGTCTCCTTGCCACCGCTGAGCGCCTCTTTTTTGAATTTTTTACCCGACCGCAGCGCGTCAATCGCCGCCCGCATGCGCTGTACTTCATAATCCAAGCGATGCGCCAGCGGATCTTGCTCTTGTCTGCGCTGCACATGCTTGCTGATGTTGTCGGTTGTGCTCACAAGCTCTTTCTTATCGCTTTTTTTGGCGAAGTCGCCGTATTTGTTCAACAAGTAGGCCGCGTCAACAAACGGGCGGGCTATTTGCGCCACCAGCAGCCGGATTGCCAAATGCTCGTGCTTGGCCAAGGCACTGACAAAGCGCTCCAACAGCGGTTGCGGGTTGTATGCCAGGCTCGCGTCAATGCGTTGCAGCTGTTGCAGCGCCTCCAGAACCTTTTGCGGATTCGTGCCCATGTTTTCCTCAATCCGCTTTGCCCATTTAGCCGCTCCGCTCTGAGCCGTCGTCATCTCTTGCGTGAGCTCTTGGTTGCTTGCCGGAGGTTTGCCTTGCTGATTGTTCGCCGAAGGTTGGGCCGCGTAACCGCTCACGGCCGCCCACGGCAGCAACAGCACAAAACCCCACGCCAATTTTCCGCTCTTTCTCGTCACCATGTTCCTTGCTCCTAGTGTTGTGATCGCTTGGAAAA
>JBCCEG010000366.1:0-2014 GCA_039030455.1 Myxococcota bacterium
ATCTTCAAGATCTGTAAGCCATGTTTGATTAAGCTAAGGCTTAGCTTTTCTGTGACGACAACCTGCTTACTAGTACATGCTTTCTTAACATAAGCTGATTGGCTAACAACGTGTTCACACGATTTTCAAGCAACATTTTTGGGGGTCTGCACGTTTAAGCTGCATTTACCTTCCAAATCAAACACTTGCAAGCCAAGATGGGAAAATTATCAGTCGCACCACCAGGATTCAAACCAGGGACGTATGGCTTACCGGGCCAGTGCTCTACCAATTGAGCTGCTGTGTGACTCTCATCCACAGAGGCCGTAACTGATGATTAGTGCAAGTGGCTTGCAACCATACGTACTGGCAACCCACACTGAATAAATTTGTATGCCTTCAAGAAATCCAATTCCCAAAAAATTAAAATTTGTGCCTACTTGCTTGTTTTTTATGTTTCCTCTTCCCTTGACCCATTTAATATGTTTTCTCGTGCACTTTTGGATGTTGTCAGCGAACTAAACAACAACCGCCTTTCAAGTCTTCCTGCTGGGCTTTTTGATAAATTGCTACAACTCGTCTATTTGTAAGTCATATTTGCCCGTAGCAATTCACATACTACGCCTGTGATCTGTTCCTGCCTGGTAGTCATTTCTCGGGAAAAAGGAAAACGAACAGCCCGGACCGGCCTGTTCAAAGCTGATGCACAAAAATCCTCACAAACTCGAAGGTTTTGCAGGCAATTGTTTTGTCAGCACTTTCCTTTCAATAGGAATGTGATGCCAGAAAGACGCAGCACTGATATAGAGACTCAGTGATGAGGGAGGAGAGCAAAAATATCCCCAACCCCCCCAAAAAATTAATAACTTTCTTTTGGCCACTTCTAGTTTGTAGTAACTGACCGTGGTTGGACCCCTGGGGGAGGGACGTCACCTAGAGGCTTCTAGTTTGAAGCAATTGTTGTCCTGTGCCCCTGGAGAGATAACAGTGTCAATGTCTTCCTTGGTTCCCCGAGGCGCTCGACCTCGATGGGCTCCTCGGGGGCGGCGACCCCTACGCCCGGATCCTGAGCGCATCGCGGGAGGGGGCGGTGGTGATCGGGTCGTTGGGGACCGTGGACGAGGGACGCTGGTTGATCGCAGACGTAGCCCGGGGGGAGGCATGGGAATTGGACCTCGCCGCTCGCGGCGCGCTCGTGGAGGGGGGGCACTGCGAGCCGTCGCCTCCCACGTTCCACGAGCCCGGGCTGGTCTATGCCGTGCGCGGCCCGACCGAGGCACGGTTCGTCGTCCGCGACGGAGAGACCGGCGAGGAGCAGCCGATCGGGGCACCCCGCTCGCACTTTCTGTTCGCCCGCTCGGTGCATCGCGACGGGACCTGGGCGCTGTCCACGAGCGACGGCACGGACTCCTTCTGCCTGAGCGGCGAGCCGTCCTGGCCCGAGGATCCGGACGCCGTGGGGAACACGCTGCAGCTCCTGCGCCCGGACGACGGCGTCGCGCACGATCTGGAGACGGGCCCGAACTCGTTCGACTTCCAGGCCCGGGTGTCGCTGGCACCCGGAGGCTGGTGCGCAGCGATCCCCGCAGGGCCCGAGTGGGACGCGCCGCTGGAGCGGTTCGACCTCGGCACGGGAGAGCGGTCCCCGTTCCCGCCGGGGTTCGCGTTCGGCGGGTGGCTCGACTAGACCTTCGCGGATGGGTCGGTGCCGGCCGGGGCCGCCCTGGTACCGTTCCTTCTCTTTGGGAGGTGCGGGTGAGCTCTTCACGACGACGTTTTCTTCAAGCCGCCGGCCTGGGCACGGCGTCCCTGACGATGCCCACCTGGCTCGGCTGCACCGCGCGCAAGGGCGTGGAGGCCGTGGCCGCCGCCGAGGCCGTGCCCCCGAACCCGTTCCTCACCTGGTTCGGGGTCGACGGCGCCGTGATCCGACGGGTGATGGCGGTCCTCACGGCGCGCGGAGCGGACGCGGCGGACCTCTACTTCGAGTACACCCGCAGCAACAGCATCAGCTTGCAGGATGGCGTCATCGGCG
>JBCCEG010000367.1:0-2013 GCA_039030455.1 Myxococcota bacterium
CGCTTGCCTTTATCCCCCCCGCCCCGCCCCTTCGGGAGTGCAGTCCACAAAGTGGACGCCCTTCGGGAGGGAGGGGAGGCTTTCGCGGGGGAAAAAGACCCGCGCTTGCCTTTATCCCCCCCGCCCCGCCCCTTCGGGAGTGCAGTCCACAAAGTGGACGCCCTTCGGGAGGGAGGGGAGGCTTTCTTTATCCCCCCCGACCCCGCCCCTTCGGGAGGGGAGGCGAACGGGCTGGCGCAGCAATCCAATAATGTGTCCTCTATTTTTGTTTTGCAGCTTCGCTGCGCTCGAGTGCTGCGGTCCGGCTTCTTTCCCTTCGGGGCGCCAGCTTCGCTGGCGCCCTTCGGAAAGGCCACGCTGCGCGGAAGACAAGACAAGACATTTCTCGGGCGTAAGAAACGTCGTTCCCGAAGGGAAAGCGCAGCACTCGCTTCGCAACCCGTAGCTCTCAGAGGCACATACACCGCAAGTGGGCGTCGTGGTTGCCGAAGGCAAAGGTAGTTGTCACCCAGCTCTTGCCCCTCGTGCTTGCCAAGCAAGCTTGGGCAAGTACAAGTGGACGCGCCGCGGCTCTGCTCGCTCCCCCTCCGGTCCACGGAGTGGACGCGGAGCGGGCCGGGGGGCGAGGGCTCGGTGTCGGACGCCGTCCCCGCCCCGCCCCCGCCCCACTCGACTCCTCTGGAGCGAGGGGAGGGGAGGGGAGGGGAGGCGAGACCCGAGGGGCGCACTCTACATGTGACTGATTGGCTCACTTCAATCGACCCTATGAGTTTGGGGATCACGGGATAGAAAAATTAGAGCTGCTTACCAATTTTTTATCTATACGTTATTTGGCTCAATAATAATGCTACTTGGTATTTTACTCATATATCTGCAAACCGGAACCGCAGATTATCCTATTTTATACACCACAGAATTTAGTGAAAAACGTGAAATTGTACTTTGGTTGACTTTTTTAGCGTCTTTCGCAGTAAAAGTTCCAATGGTTCCTGTTCATCTCTGGTTGCCTGAAGCGCATGTGGAAGCACCAACTGCAGGTTCTGTTATCCTAGCGGGTATTTTACTTAAATTGGGCACTTATGGTTTTCTGCGGTTTTCAATACCTCTTTTCCCGTACGCATCAATGTACTTTACTCCTTTAATTTAGTGCGAAGCTTTACATCCGATATTCGTTGGGAGCGATCCCTCCGTCGGTGCCTCGAGCGGTAATCCGACTCTGGCAGGCTTTCAAGCTCGTCTGCGATGTCTTAAGAGTACGGAAGTCGTCTAAGGAAGCGTAGTCAAACAAATCTCAATGATGGCGAGCCTTAAACAAAAGGGGGGGTAATACAAAAGACGTATCAGGGTCAGATTGCTGCGACGCAGTGCCGAGGGTACATAAGTACCGGGCGACCGTTAGGTTGTTTCTAATTATTGTCATGGCCGTTATAAACTAGGTTTGCGCGCCCCCCCTGCGGTCCACAAAGTGGACCGGGAGCCCAACACTATCGTTATAACCTGGTGGCGCCACGTTTGGTGCTCGTCACTACAATGACCTTTATAGCGAAAAAAGCACAGCCGCACTTGCGGGTGAACATACAGGGTGATCGCGCTGCCAATAGGCCAACTGCTTGCACGCTTAGAAGCACGCGACCGCAACCTCGCCAGGTTCCTTGCCATGATTATGGCTGTTTGGCTGACCTTGTAGACTACTACCCCGGAAACGGCAAAGGGACCATAGCATGCCAAAAAAACCCGCCGACGGCCTCTATACTGTGTATAGCCCCTGCAGGCGGCTTATATAATTTATAATTCTAAAGGCAGTTGCTGCCGACGTTACGAGCGCTGGACACAGCCGGCTTCGTTTTTGTTGGGTTTCGCCGACCCGCGCTTGCGCGAGCCCCGCCCCCGCCCCTCCAGCGCTTGGCGTCCACAAAGTGGACTGCACTCTTCCTGCCCTCCCCTCCCCGCCCCGCCCCGCCCACTCGCTCCCCCGCCCCGACCCCTTCGGGGAGGGGAGGGGGGCGAGGGGAG
>JBCCEG010000368.1:0-2005 GCA_039030455.1 Myxococcota bacterium
GTCCCCAAAAAGTATTGAGCAGGGGTCCCCACAAAGTACCGGAGCGACAGCGAGGACACTTTGTGGGGCAAAGCGAAGCGAAAACTTTTTGGGGTTGAACGTCGCCAGGGCCGCGCGGGGGCGTGGTGGGTTTGGCTTGGTTGGTAAGGTGTAGAGGTTTTCGAGTGGAGGGGAAACCGTGTACGCTTTTGAGGAAAGAGAGAATTAGGGGAGGCAGTGTAAGCCATGGCGGATATTCTCATAACAATGGACCACGACAAGAGCGCCCAAGAGGTCAAGCGCTTGCTCAAGGCGGCGATGAAGAAAGAAGCGGATAAATTCGGCGTGGAAACAACCTGGCGCGGCGACATATGTCACTTTGGCGGGCCGGTGACCGGCACGCTCACCGTTGCCGAGAAAGACGTCGAGGTGGAGCTTTTCCTGGGGCTTTTGACCAAGCCGTTTAAAAAGGAAATCGCCAGGAATATCGAGCGCGCGCTGCAAGTTACTCTCCACGGGGATTAGTACCGCAAATCACACGGATTGGAGGGATTGCAGGATGAATGGTCGGAACGAAACGCGCACGTTTGCCACCGAAAGCTTCAGCGAAATCCAAACGTTTTGAGAGGACGTGGGGTGTGGCAAACAATGGGGCGCGGCCCCTGGTGGATGTGTGTGTGTTGTCGGGGGGAGTCCCACGTCCCCTGACTTATATCGGTCCGACGGGCGCGGCTCCCGCCGTCGGGTGCCGTGTGCGCGTGCCCCTGCGCGGCCGCTTGGTCGTGGGGGTGGTGTGGGCCCACAGGGAACGGTGGCAAGAGACCGATATTCGTCTGAGGACCCTTGTCGAGGTTGTTGACGAGAATCCCGTTGTGACGCCTCGGCAGCTGCAGCTGTGTCGATTCGTCGCGAGGTATTATCACGCCAACCTTGGCGCGGTGCTCAAGCTATGCCTGCCACCGCTTTTAGGGAAACAAGCGGGCCCCAGGCAACAGCGGTGGCTCTGGCCACTGGCAACGGGGGAGTCTTTACCGACCCGCGCCGCCGCCTTGCGTCGCTTGGATGCGTTCATTCGCACGCATCTGCCGCCCGTGTCGGATGTGTATGTCCAACGCGCTTTTCCTGGTTGCCGTCAACAGATAGATAGATTGGCGGCGTTGGGGCGTATCACACTCCGCGCGGAGCCGCTGCCGCCCGATCTGACGCAACTGCGACTTTCCGATGAGCCGTCGCGAGAATCCGTGCGGCTCAACCCGGACCAACAGCGGGCGGTACAGGCGATACAAGCTGCTCTGGAGAGCGGCGGTGGTTTTCTGTTGGAAGGCGTGACGGGTTCGGGCAAAACCGAGGTCTACATGCACGTGGCGCGCGCGATGCTTGAGCAAGGCAGGAGTGTGTTGGTGGTCGCGCCCGAGATCGCGTTGACGCCGTTGTTGGTGACACGGTTCACGACCGCTCTGCGTGCCAAGGTCTTGCTGTTGCACTCGGGGCTGACGCAAGCGCAAAGGCGCGACACGCTTTTTACGCTGCTGCAAAGAGAGCCGAGGGTGGTCGTGGGGGCGCGTTCCGCTCTGTTCGCTCCCCTGCCGCGTTTGGGGTTGATCGTGGTGGACGAGGAGCACGACACCAGCCATAAACATGAGGGCGGTGTTCCGTATCACAGTCGCGACGTGGCGCTTTGGCGCGCGAAAAACGAGAAAGCCTTGGCGGTCTTGGGCTCGGCTACGCCGTCGCTAGAGAGTTGCCATAATGTCGCGCAAGGCAAGTTAACTCACTTACGGTTGCCACAACGCATCGGTGGGCGTGGTGTGTTGCCACGGGTAGAGGTGGTGGATTTACGTGCACGGGCCCAACATGCACGGACGCGTCGGCGCGACCAGGCGCAAAGCGAGGGTCAGGCTCTTTGTGTTCTTTCCGAACCGTTACGGCAGGCCTTGGAGCGCACGTTGCGCGACGGGCGGCAGGCCATGCTGTTTCTCAACAGACGGGGATACGCGACGTTCGCGCTGTGCGATGCCTGTGGTCA
>JBCCEG010000369.1:0-1997 GCA_039030455.1 Myxococcota bacterium
CTCGCCACTACTAGCGGAGTCTCTGTTGATGTCCTTTCCTCCGGGTACTTAGATGTTTCAGTTCCCCGGGTTCGCTCTTAAAACCCTATGTATTCAGGTAATAAGTACCTGTCTCAACCCAAGATCATCTGACATCTGAGGACCACACCAAACCGGCCAAAGGCCGGCGCGGAGCGGACTCAAAAATCAAACAATCAAAGATTGTCAGGTGGGTTTCCCCATTCGGAAATCTCCGGATCAAAGCCTGTTCGCGGCTCCCCAGAGCTTATCGCAGCGTACCACGTCCTTCATCGCCTCTTATCGCCTAGGCATCCACCAAACGCCCTTTTCGCGCTTGATCCGAGCCAGTGATAACAGGAACTTTTTGCAAAGCAAAAAGCGGGCAGCGTTAAACAAGAGCGACGCCGTTGCCGGCGACAGCACGTCGCGAAGCGGCGTGCGAATACCCTCGTCAAATACCCGTATCCCAATCATCTGGCCCATTTCCCTGGAGCTTTCACACACCTCGCGGTGACTCGGCAGAGTCGCAAGGCGCGGGCTTTCGCACGTTTGCTTGCAAACGTGCTGTCGCTGGCAGCGGCTGTGCCTGGTTGAGGCAGTTGCCGCGTCGGCGAAGCCAAAGCTCCATAGTCAGTGCATTAGACTTGGAAAGACTGTGTTCTGCTGCATGGGCCGCATCCCTAAGGAATTCGCGCCCCGCGGGGACTAGGAAACCCCAACGGTTTGCTCAAACAACACCATGCCGGACACCTCCCCACTTGGAGGCACCGATGAACACGTCTCGTGTTTCTCTCTCTTCACAATATCAAGAACTTTCGCCCAAAGGGCAAAAGCGGATAACGGCGCACCTTGGCGCAGCCGTATCTGCGTCCGCACAGTCGCAACGCGATCTGTGCGAGAGCCTGTCCCGAGCCGCCATACCGGCGCTCAAAGGCAAAGGCCTGTCTCTCTGAAGGGGATCAGCTTTCGTGTCGCCGCCTGGGCCAACGCGCATGCCAGACGCAAGCTTTCGCACAGATCGCGTCGCGACAGTACTGGCGCTGGGCCATCATGCTTTGTTGGCGTGCTTTGTTGGCGACAGCGACCGTTTTTTGCCAAAGCCAAAAAACTGGAGTGGTGGAGGATAGCGGGATCGAACCGCTGACCTACTGGTTGCAAACCAGTCGCTCTCCCAGCTGAGCTAATCCCCCGCACTTATGCTCCGCAGAAGTGCGGGCGCATGCGACAGGCGGCTGCGAAGAAGGCGCCGCAAGCATGCACGGGTGCAGTTCTGGGAGACTAGGCCGGAAATGGCGCAAGCTTTCGCATGTTCGGTGAACATGCCGCCGCGTGGCGGTCGCGCCAAGTTTGACTGTTCGCCGCTTTTTGATCGAAGATCAAAAAACTGGTGGGTCGAGGAGGACTTGAACCTCCGACCTCACGCTTATCAGGCGTGCGCTCTAACCACCTGAGCTACCGACCCATGCGTTCTCGCCTCCGGCAAAAACGCGGCAACGTCAACTCAGGCGCTGACGTGTACAGCGACAGCACACTGCACCGCAGTGTGCGGAAGCCAGGCGTTTTTGCCTCCGGCCAAAACGCGGCAACATCGACGCTCTGGCAGCGTTTCGCGGCACCTCATTGCGCAGCAATGAATGAAGGCCATCGCCGGGATCAGCCAGGCGCAGGCTTTCGCACAGACCGCTACGCGACCGTGCTGCCGCGCACCCGCAGCGCCAACCGACAGGTCAGCCGCTTTTGCGCCGGCGTCATTGCGCCAGCGATGACGCCGGCGCAAAAGCTGAAGGGATATGAGGACGGTCTGGTCTATAGGCTCTTGATAGAGCTGCTAAGTTGCGGGCTAAGAAAGAACGAGTTCTTCCAATAATCCGCGTCCTTAGAAAGGAGGTGATCCAGCCCCAGGTTCCCCTAGGGCTACCTTGTTACGACTTCACCCCAGTCGCTGAGCCTACCGTGGTCCGCTGCCTCCAAGGTCAGCGCACGGCCTTCGGGTAGAC
>JBCCEG010000370.1:0-1992 GCA_039030455.1 Myxococcota bacterium
AATCGATTGGTCAAAGTCGGGGACGTTCTGCTATCCGTATCATTGGGAGGACGGAAGCGTGGTGGCATTACCTACGGTCGAGGAGTTGGAGTTGCAAGCGGATACGGCAGTGATGAGCGCGGACGTGGCATCGTGGACGGTTGCGGACGCAAAGTCGGTGGTGGACGTGTGTGGGGAAGAGCACCGGATGGTTCCGGTTACCTTCGGGGTGAGTCAGCGACAGGTTGTCACTGGGCGTAGCGGGACGTCGATGGATGACAGTATGTGGGCGGCGAAGTTGAGTGCGTTGTTAACGGCGTGTCGCGAGTACAACTTGCCTGCGCCGTCGACGGTGGCGGAAGCGTTGGACCTAGCGGTGGATTGGGTGTGTGCTCGCGATGAGAGAAGGGCGAGGCTAGCGGAAATGGGCGATTTGCGAGCGGAAACCGGTATGCTGCGTCGTCAGATGGCGGAGTCGGCCGAGGTGGTTGCGCAGTTGAATACCGAAAAGGTGTCGTTGGAGCGTCGAATTGTTACGTTGGGCGAGCGCGTTCGGGAAGTTGAGGCCGAACGGGATGCTGCGGTACAGGAGCGTGCGACTATCGCAGCTAACGCGAAGCGTGAGATGGAAGAGGCTCGGGGGCGAGTTCGTGAGGAAGTGACCCAGGAGGTTGCGCGTGAGCGAGCGCAGCGGGCGCGCGAACGGGAAAACGAGGAGCAGCGGGTTGCGGATGCGCGGCGAGAGTTGGAGACCGCTGAGGTGCGTTCGGCGGAGTTGACGTCGAGGATTGAGCGCTTGAGGTCGGATGCCAGTACCGTAACAGGTGAGCGGGATCGGGCGCTTGAGCGGATGCATTTGGCGGTGGCGATCGGGAGGAGGAAGTTCACGGCGTTCACAACGGTGTTAGCGGACGCAGCGAAGGGGTTTACGCAGGAGTTGGACCAAATATGTGAAGGTGAGTACACCATCTCCAACAACGAGGGAGGTACCGGGTTTCGGGTTGCGTATACTCCGGGAGTGAAGCAGGAGGCGTCGGTGCAGCGTGTACAGGGTGGTTGGCGTGCTTTGAAGCGACTAGGGAAGGGGCGAGATGCGGAACGTCAGGGTTGTGGTACGCACACGGAAGGTGGTGTGGTTCGTGCGGTTGTCTCGTTACCCGGTGGTGTGAATGTGCCGGGCGCGGGTGACGGTGCGGTTGCGGATGATACCGATATTATCGAGGTGGATGTCACGACGAGTACCGCTGTGGGTCCAAGGCCGAATAATGAGCGCGTGTCGCAGACGGTGGAGGACGAGGCGGCCGGTAGCGGTGGGCCGAGTGGGGATAGCGCGCTAGTAATACCTCGTGGTCGGAAGCGTGGGCGGACGATGTCGTCGCTGGCGATTACACCGAGGGGTAAGGCGGCGCGTTCCACGAGGGTAACGACTCGGAGTCGTGGGAAGAAGTAAGTTAGTTGAGACCGAGGGGGTAGCGATTACTTGTTGGTTGTGTCATAGTTGGGGGCGCGTTTTAGACCATTAGGGTAGCGCACTTGTGGAGTTGATTGCGTGAAAAGAAAAGACTTTTGTAGTCGTGTTTGCGTTAGCGCGTTTGTCGTTGAGGTGTTGTTGACTAACGCGACCGTTTTGGGTTTGTGTAGAGGTGTCGGGTTGGTGCGGCGTTGCTGTTAGCACGATTTGTGTAGTTTTCTGTATGCGACCGTTGGGGTTGTCTTGTTCGGTTTGAGACGAGTTGCCTGGTGCCTGATGGTGATAACCTCCAAAGGTTGTCTTGCGCTTCCTTTTTTTCTTTTTTTTGTTTTCTTGTTGTTGTTGCTGTCAACCATGGTGGTAGTTGCGACGGTTGCGTGGTAGCGCGTTGGCGTGCGTGGACAGTGCAGCACGGCGCGATAATGGGCAACGGTGAGGCGTGAGTTTTGGTAGGCACGGGTTGGGCGCGCGTGGAACCGGCGGGGGTTTTGTGAACGGCGACTGTTGTAGGGGACGCGCGACGAGCGGTGCGTTGATACCGG
>JBCCEG010000371.1:0-1989 GCA_039030455.1 Myxococcota bacterium
CCGGCTTCGCCGGCGAGCCGGCGAACGGGTTCCTTCGGAAAGGGGCGGGGACGGCTACGCCTGAGAGTGGTTGGGGCGGGGGGGATAAAGGCAAGCGCTGGAGCGGAGTGGCTGTCCACTTTGTGGACAGGGTCTCCGGCTTCGCCGGCAGGGTCTCCGGCTTCGCCGGCAGGGTCGCAGGACCGGAGGGTCGGAAAGCGCGCTCACAGGCGCACCAGTAGTGGCCGCCGGATTCCTAGGGGGAAGCCCTGTAAGCAAATCGGTAAGTGCCCGAGTTTATTGTTATAGGGGCGTCTGAGAGGTGAAACTCTATCGGAGCAACGGGAGAGTGCAATATCGCCGCCACACTTGAAGCATGCTGGGTTGCGAAGCGACTGGTAAGGTGGTGACCTGGGGGGTAAATGCCCGGGTTACCGCACTGACCTCTTTACAAAATGCATAAAAGGACCGTTATAGGTGGGCTCTATAGCGTACCGATACACTTCAATTCCGGCGCCTACTCAGTCGGCATCATCTTGATCAAACATCGGACAGCGGGAGCTTCCGCTGAGGAGGCCCTGAATAAACGTGTGATCCGTTTTAAAAGGAGCCGCTACGAGGGCTAGGCGACCTAGATAGCGTACTTCTCGCTGATAGTTAGGTCAGCGTGGAAGCCGTATGACGGGTAACTGTCACGTACGGTTATGTGAGAGGATCCCTAAAGGCTTAGAGGGGCCTACTCGACCCACTACGCAATTATTATGATTCTCGGACTCACTATTTGTTTGACTATTGTATTTTTTTTACCCGTGCGGCCTGTAAGCGGGGTTCGCCACGGTGCACCGACCGCGAACCTTTGTCACCCGGGTCCCGGGTGAACTGAACTGTCATGAGGGTGAAAGACCCCCCCCCCTGGGGAAGGTTTGGGGGTGAAAGCGTTGCCTACAAACGAGAGTGGGTTACCGGCGTAATGAGTGATTTTACCTGCAATTAAGAAGGTTTTGTCCGGCAGTATGATGGTCGCGGCGCTGACTTAGTGTCGCCCGTAGGGCATTTGTAGCTAGGCAAATATGGGAGCTGTATATTCTGAATAGCCGCGCTTCGAGCAAGGGCGTGGCGTAGGGGCTGGACCCCGCACCGTCCTCGCCGTCTAATAAGAAAAGACTTGGGGATGCTGATGGCTAACTACGAAGTGAACCTTAGTTATGGAGCTTGCGCAAGCAGCCGCTTGCGCTACTGCGCTGGGACGATAGAGTAGATAGAATTAGCGTGCTTGCTCGGTCGGTAACCGCCAAGCACCGATCTCTGGCTTGTAAGCGACTACTGTTTGGCGCTTAGGCTAGAGAGTGTGGCGAGGTATGACTACCGGTATCTACCTGTGTCGCCCAGGATCGTGAGAAGTGCAAGTACTGCCGGCTTCATTCGCCTTCGGCGAAAGGCAGCAAGCAACGTTTACACGCTGGAAGGCGTGCAAGTTTCTCCGGTGCTTGCGTGGGAGCACCCCCCTTCGGGGAGAGCGCGCCGCGATGACGCGCCGTTAAAATGCATTCACGGGCCGAAGGCGCGCGGAATTTTTGGGGTAAGTGTATTCTGTACCTTTTATAGTATTCGGCGTATAGCGGGGGCCGCCCGGTCCAAACAAAATGGCAGCTCGGTACCGTAAAATCTCAAGCGTTTTGATTCGGTTTGTGATAGGCACACGCGCGTCCACTTCTCCCCTTCTCCCCTTCGGGGCCGGGCGGACGCAACATTTGTGCGCCGAAGGCGCAAGTGTTGCGCCGAAGGCGCCCGGTTTTTTTTGCTTGCGCTCACATTTGCTTGTTTCCTCGCCAGCGCTTGCCGCCTTCGGTCGCGAAGCTGCCGGCGGAGCCGGAGAGACTCCGACCGCCGCCAGCGCTTGCCTTTATCCCCCGCCCCGCCAGCGCTTGCGCGCTCGCAAGCTCTTTATCCCCCCGCGCCCTCCGCTCTTTATCCCCCCGCCCTCCCCTCCCGAAGGGGCGGGGTCGGGCC
>JBCCEG010000372.1:0-1968 GCA_039030455.1 Myxococcota bacterium
AAAGCGGCGCGGGCGGGACAGAAAATAGAAGCCCTTGGGCTTACGCAGCAGCCGGTGGATCCGCTCGGTTTTGTCAACGCAAACGTACCCCCCTTGGGCGCTGCTGGAAAACGTTTGGATGCCCACCGGCAGGAATTTCATGTCTTGCTTGCCGTCCATGGCGTTTATCATACTCCCTCAAGGCTCGCGAAGATCGACGTTCGCCCTTTAGTCGCCGGCGCGAGACGGCGGGCCGCTGAGGTACGTCTTGCGAAACGCATTCCCCCGCCGTCTATCAATAAAACTCACCTGTTGCGGTGTTGATCGACCCAAGGGCCACAAAAATGAACCCGCCGCCCGCTCGCGCAACGGCTGAGGTAAGGGACGCTCCGCGATGCCGACATCCGACAACCCAAACACACCCGCCACTTGCTTTGCGAACTTGGGTGCTTGCGCCAGCACGGCGGCCTTATCCCCCTTGGCCGTCGTGGCGAAAACGTGCAGCTCCAGCGCGGCGCGGGAACCGCCCTGCAACTGCCACACGCCAACGATACGCCCCCGGTGCACAATAACGCTCGCCGCGTTCGCCGCGCTCGCATACACCCACGGTTGCCACTTTTTCTCCAGGATTAAACTCTTATTTTCCCATCCCAAGGGGAACGGATCCCACGGCGGCAGAAACACCACCGCCCCCGGCGGGCCGCTGCGTGGCTTTTCCTGCTCACTCCCCCGCCCCTCGAAGCGTTCCGATTTCACCGAAGGCTTTTGGAGCAAAGGGGCTCTGCCCCCAGCCAACGACTCCCGCAAGGCGATGAAAGAGCGTTTGTCGCCTTGAACCCGCACGGGCACGAGCTCTTTCCCCAATGCCTCCAACGCTTGCTTGGTCTCCTTGGCGCTCAGGCCCGTCCACCAAATCATGTCTTGCACGGTGGCGGGGGCATGGCACGCCAAATAATGTCTAAGCAGCTCCGCGCGCGCTTCCTTTTCCTCAAGCGGATTTTCTTGCAATGCGGGAAACCACTCGTGCATGAGGCCGTAAGTGAATTGGTTGCTGGTGGCGGCCTTTGCCGCAACTCGAACCAACACCCCCGCATCGCACAGTTTACGCAAGGTCAGCCCCGCCAAGTCGCCCTTGGGACGACAAGCAAGCATGGGCTGCAGCAGCTCCAGCACTTCATGATCATGCCGACAAGCACCCTGCCACGACTCTCGACGTAATACGGCCGCGCAGCTTTGCAGCGTGTCGTGCAAAATGCCGGCTTGCACAAGGGGCTGCATGCCCGCCTCGCGCAACACACCCCGCAGTGCATGGAAATACAACGGGTAATCCTCCGCGGCCAGCACAAAAAGCGCGCCCCGAAACGCTCCCGCGCGAATGAGAACCTTGTCCGCGGCGACCGCCTCTTGAATATCATCAAATCGCACGCTCGGCCGCCGCGCTAGCAACGACAACTGACACAGAGGATTGGCGCCGGGAAACCCGGGACGGGAGGCCACGGCCTCCACCAATGTCTCGGTGTCGCTAAAAGAGTTGAGACGCGCGTGCCAATTCCCTTGCACTGTCCGCGCGTCCACGCATACGGATTTTTTCTCCACCATTGCCATTCACCAATGCCGCCGTAGGGTTCCTTGCCATGCAACACACCAACCGGTGCTATTTCTTCCCCTTAGTAGACAGGAACACGCGCGCGGCCGCAAGGCCGGCTTCGTAGAACACAATCAAAGGCAATGCCGCCAAGATCTGTGTCAACGGGTCCGGCGGGGTAACAATCGCGCCCAAGATAAACGCGCTCACAACCACATATCGCCTAACCCGTGCAAGGGTTTGCACGCGCACGATGCCGCAGACCGCGAGCAGAAACACCACGATGGGCGTTTCACAAATTGCCGCGCACACAAGCAGGGTGTTCACGGCGAACCCAAACAAGTGACCCACGGAATAAGCGGCCTCCACTCCCGGCGGCAAGCCGTGGGTGAGCACGGTGAAAA
>JBCCEG010000373.1:0-1965 GCA_039030455.1 Myxococcota bacterium
CTGTTCGGAGCCTTTCTTCCTGTCATCCCTGCGAAAGGGGCCTTCCAAAAACCCATCGAATTTGTTCTTCAGCACCTTTTCAATGGATTCCTGCCCCTGCTCGGGGGCAGGGGTGACAACCTTTCGCAGGGATGACAGGGTGGGGAGATCCGCATCAGGACTCTCTGAAAACATAGTCTCCACAGAAAGACATACACTTTTATTGTCATTCCTGCGAAAGCAGGAATCCATTGAAAAGGTGCTGAAGAACAAATTCGATGGGTTTTTGGAAGGCTCCGAAAGCAGGAATCCACTCTCCGACATCCAACAATCCATCAAGTGATCCGCGGTAGTGGGTCCTGTTTCCGACAATGTGGGCGAGTACGAGGAGCGCAAGAGGATCACCGCCGTGTGTTTTATTCCCGCGCTATACTAAACCGGGATCCATAAGATTGGAACGGATTAGGAGAAAAGACGATGCCCGCGCCACAAATCAAACATCTGCCCGTGGGCCTGCAGGAGTTCCGTGATGTCATTCAAGAAGGGTGCGTGTACGTGGACAAGACCCGGAACATCCACGATCTTCTCTCGGCCCCCAAGTGTCCTTACTTTCTGGCGCGGCCGCGCCGCTTTGGCAAAACCTTACTGATCTCTACGCTGGAGGCGTTGTTTCAGGGCAAACAAGAGCTGTTCAAGGATCTGTGGATCGGGCAAGAGGGCCGGTGGGATTGGATGAAAAAACATCCGGTGATCCGGTTGGATATGTCGATTGTGGCCAACGACACTTCCAGCGAGCTAAAAAAAGGGCTCAAGGAACTTGTGGAGCTGCAGGCTCGATACCACGGCGTGGCGGTGGATTCCACCAAAACTCTGTCCACGTGTTTGAGAGAGCTCATTGAGCAACTACGGCACAAAGACGGCGAGGTGGTCGTTCTCATCGATGAATACGACAAACCGCTGATCGATCACCTGGGGGGCAGAAACGCCGCGCAGCGGGAACGGGAGCTGGATATCGCCTACGCCAACCGCGCTGTGCTGCGGAACTTTTACACTGTGTTCAAGGGCATGGGCGGTTGCTTGCGACTCGTGTTCGTCACCGGCGTGAGCAAATTCTCCAAGGTCTCCATCTTTTCAGGTCTGAACAACCTCACCGATCTGACCCTGGCGCGGGACTGCGCCGATCTTCTGGGCTACACACAGCAGGAGTTGGAACGGGACTTCGCGCTCCATCTACGGCAACTAGCCAAGGAAAACGAGCAGACCGTCCCCCAGGTGCTGGACCAGATCAAGCGGTGGTACAACGGCTTTCGCTTCTCCAGTCGCGACACGCGTGTCTACAACCCCTTTTCCACCCTGCTGCTGCTGCGCCACAAGGAATTCCGCGCCCACTGGTTCCAAACCGGCACGCCCTCTTTCCTCGTCCATCTGATCAAGCGTGCTGAAAAGACACAGCCCACGGCCCTGGTCGGCGCCAAGGTGGCCGAGACCTCCTTCGACAGCTACGAGTTGCATAAGCTGCCGCAAAATCTGTTGCCGCTGATGGTCCAGACGGGCTACCTGACCATTGCCGACCACGACGCCGCCACGCGGCGCTATAAGCTGGACTATCCCAACCAGGAAGTCCGCGAGGGATTTTTAGAGAATCTGCTAGAATCCTACGCCAACCTGCCCAAGGGCCAAGCGGTCACCGAGCTGGACCGGCTGACCGACGCGCTGGCGGAAAACGACTTGGAAGAATTTTTTGTCGCGCTGCGGAGCGTGCTGGCGGGCGTGCCCTACGAGTTGCACATTGGCCTGGAAAAGTATTATCAGAGTCTGTTTTACCTTATCCACACGCTGCTAGGTTTTCGCATCCAAACGGAAGTGAGCACCAACACCGGCCGCATCGACGCGGTGATCGATCTGGACACGCACACCTATATCTTTGAGTTCAAGCTGGAGCCGGGCAATCCAACGCCCAAAAAGGACTTGGCCCCGGATTCCGAC
>JBCCEG010000374.1:0-1947 GCA_039030455.1 Myxococcota bacterium
CGAAGAACCGCGAACATGTCGCATCTTGTGCACGGGGCGACCGAGATCCCGTCACGATGTCGCTTGAGCACATAGAAACCACCTTCGCCGAAATGGACTGCGAGAGATACAAGAAACGACCAGCGCTCAGTAGTGGAATCAGGATCTCGGGAACGGCGCCACGCCGCAGGGAAAGTTCTCAAGGTATAGACAGCGGAGGCGGCGAAGCAAAGCGCTCCGGAGGTTCGATAGGAAGTAGGAAGGCTGAAGTCTCCTGCCAGCGCCGCGAGAATCGTGAAGCATCCGAGTAGAACGCATGCCGAGGCCATCACGACAGCGACAAAGCGGATACGCTCCGTCGGCCGAAAAACACGGTCGCGCCCTTTGAATGCGGAAACAACTCCAGCGAAGCCCGCTAACGCGAGTGCAAGCTCTGCATAGAGCGGGAACGTCTCTTCGGGGCTTAGCATGAGTTCTGCCGCATAACGGACCGTGTGCTCAGCTGCGAACGCCGGCCAAAAGAGCGGAGGATAGCACCGGCGACCGAAGCCCGGACGCGAGCCGACGCATGGCGAAGCCGTGAGGGCGGCATAGCCCAGGTGCGGCCCAGGACAGCGTTCGTCTGCTGCAACACAATGTTGGGCGGCGCGCGTTCAAGCTAGATGTGCCGCAACTGGGGAAGCCGCTACTCGGCAGACAACCGCTCGCGGAACACCTCCACCGAGAGTGGATCGAGGAGCAGGTCGGAACCGACCAACTGAGGCATTGCCGACGATTCGTTGACGCGACAGCGGATGCGCTCCAAGCTCCACAAACGCCCCGTCAGGTTCAGGAGCTCGTTATGCGGCGGTCACGCGGTCGTGCTCGAGGGCGCGTTCTTGAAGGCGTTTCGACTTACGGATCGCCCACCAACTGAATGCGGCAGAGAATCCACTCGTGATCGCATAGCCAGCTACCGGAGCGCCCACTACGGCGGCGGCTAGGAAGACAGGGAAGAAGATTCCAAAGAGCAGCGCTGTTGCGCCTGCGATCGCGAGAAGCACACCGGCGGCTCCGTATATATTGTGCGGATCCGCGCCGGGCCAGAAGGCGACGGCTGGCGCCAGCCGTTCCCATGGCGCCACGGCGAGTACGAGAGAGTGATGAAAGTGGAGAGAGCGCCGCAGGTACTCCCCACCAGTGGATTTGAAAGAGCAAAGGAGAAATGAAAATCCACAATAGAAAAAAGAAAAAGAAAAAAGGAGCAATGAGTAAGCTGTAGGCAAGGCAGTGAAAGTGAACTGGGAAACGATGTAATCAATTTGTTCAGCATTCGATGAAAGCCGGCGGGAGTCCTGTATGTTGAGTGGTTTGCGTCATACTTACGATGGCAACAAGTGCAGAAGACCATGTTCATTGAAGGCTGCTAGTCCCGTCACGGTGGAAGCGAGGAAGAAGCTCTTGCTCGGTTCAGCATTGCACACTAGGGACTGGAAGAACGCGATAGTCTAGGTGTTGCCGCTGTTGTTTCTGCTGCTGCTAGTTGCTGTGGAGTACTGTTGTTGCGGTTGCGGTTGCTGCTGTGCAACGCCAAGCGGGTCGGGCACACGGAATGAAGCAGGGCGGTTTCGTGAACAGGGGCTGGTAGGAGCAAAGATGGCGTTGACGGAAGACGTTGGCAAGCTGTCTTGCAGGTTACGCGCCTGTGAGTGATGAGATAAGAGTCTGGGATCTCCTGCCGGGAGGGCGGCATTGTTATCAACCAAGCGTACAAGGGCTGTACGCAGTGCGGGCTGGGTTGGGTTGGGCTGGGGCAGAGGAGTTTTATCGTGCCCATGCTGTTGCTTGCTGAGCAACTAGCAACTACTTGATCAGCAAGAAACAGCATGGGCACGATAAAACTCCTCTGCCCCATCACAAAAAAACCCAGCACGCACAAAATAAAGCAATTTTACGCTTTTTTGAAAACACTTCCGCCCTCCCAGCACG
>JBCCEG010000375.1:0-1945 GCA_039030455.1 Myxococcota bacterium
CGCCAACATCGTCGCGGCCTTGGCGGCCTTCTGTCTCTCTCCCAACAAGCCGAAAATACGACTTAAGCCCGATGAAAACTGGATCATTGACCAAAACCCTTAAACAGAATTCGCGTTAGTACATCGGATGTTGCTTTACACGGGGCAAGTCGCGTCTGGACGAAACCGGTTGGAGCGTGTTAAATTACTTGAAAAGGGCATGATCAAACACCTGCATGGAATAGCGCGGGAGAAAGCGATGAGTATTTGGCAAGCCATTGGGAAAGAACACGAACTCCGGGGCCTGCGGCGAGGCAAGCTGGAGGTGGCCCGCAACTTGTTAGCCACCGGCGTCGAACTCAAAATTATCTCCCAAGCCATCGGCCTGTCGCGCCAAAAGCTGGCCGCGCTGCGCAAAAAGTAGTTCCCCGCGCGGCAATTCATTTTTCGAGGATCCAGTCATTTGGATGCCAAGACCTGTGGCGAGGACTAGAGCCTGCCTTTACTTTTTCCCTTGCACGGGGCTGCCGCCGACGGTTTTGGGGAACTCTGAATGATTCGAAAGGACAAGAAGAATGGTCAAGCAAAAGGGGGCGCGGCCCCTGGTGTGTGGCAACTGGAAGTTGCACCATGATGCCGCCCAGACACGGCGGGTCATTCGGCAACTGAACGGTCTGCTTGCGGACCAAAAAGAAGTCGAGGTCGTTGTCGCCCCTGTCGCGGTGACGCTGGCTTGCGCGTGCGCGACGGCCGGTCGCGGGCCGATCGCCGTGGCGGCGCAAAATGCGTGGTGGGCCTCGCAAGGCGCTTTTACCGGTGAGTGGTCGGTGCAACACCTGCGCGAGTTGGGTTGCCGTTACGCTCTGGTGGGCCACTCCGAGCGCCGGGCGTTGCAAGGGGAGTCGGATGCCCTGGTGGCCCGAAAGGCCCACGCGTGTCTGCGCGGCGGCATTGTGCCCATCGTCTGCGTGGGCGAAACCTTGGCCCAGCATCGGCAAGGCCAAACCCGCGAAGTGCTTGACCGCCAATTAGGCGCGGTGTTGCGGCCCTTGTCGGGGCGTTTGGCGCGGCGGTTGGTGGTGGCGTATGAGCCGGTGTGGGCCATCGGCACGGGGCAGGCGGCCGGGCCGGACCAAATTAATGACACGCTCGCGGGTTTGCATCGGACGGTGTCTGGGCATTTAGGCGAGGCGGTTGCGGCGCAGGCGCGCTTTCTTTACGGGGGGTCGGTCTCCCCCGATAACGCGCGGGAGTTTGTGCGACAACCTTACGTGGACGGTTTGCTGGTGGGCCGCGCATCGCTGCGCGCGGAGTCTTTCGCCCGCTTGGTGTGCCGGGTCGCGCTTGTGAGCCAGGAATCGCAACGTTAGGATGAACCGTGGGGCGAGTTTTGGATTGCGGCGGCTCGACGCCGCTTTGGAGTGCGGTCGCTTGAGACCGCTTTGACCGCTGCGGGGTAGTGAGAGGAGCAATGAACGAGAATTCTTGGCAGAGGTTGGCAAAATGACCGGAGCATTGATTGGGCTGCAAATCGTGGTCGCGTTGTTTTTGATTTTGGTGGTGCTGTTGCAGCCGGGCAATCGGGGCGGCGCAACCGCGGCGCTAGGTGGCAGCGGGAGCGAAACGGTGTTTGGCAGCCGGGGCGCCAATACGTTTTTGTCGAAACTCACGGTAGGCGCCGCCGTGTTGTTTATGTTGACAAATTTCTCGTTGTCCATGCTGTCCGGTCGCCAAACGTCGGTGCTTGACGCGGTGCCGGCGCCCGCGTCGGCTCCCAAGCCGAGCGAATCTTCGGAAACCGCCAAACCGGATCAGCCAGCCGGCGATGCGGCTCCCGCCGTGCCAGGCTCCGCCGGCGCGGCTGAACCCGCCGAGGCGGGTGGGCGGCAAGGGAAATTAGCGCCGAGCACGTGAGATCCAAAGAGTGGTGAATAAAGGAACTCATAATTATTAATTTATAATTCAC
>JBCCEG010000376.1:0-1937 GCA_039030455.1 Myxococcota bacterium
AAAGCGCGCGATTTTTCCACTTTGTCATTCCTGCCCCTGTTCGGAGCCAGGGGCAGGCTCCAGCAGGAATCCCTTGTCCGACATCCGACCATCCGTGCCAATCCTGTGAATCCTAGTCTAGATTAACACAAGGCAACACCCGCCCGCGCCGGCCGACAGAACGCGCGGCGCGAAGAATCTCCCCACCTGTCGCTATCCCCTCTGTCATCCTGAGCGCGTAGCGCGAAGGATCTCCCCGTGTTTCGAAGAAGAGCTTAGAATGACAAGAGAGCGCGCGGAGGGATAAGACGAGTGCGTGCCGACACGCGAGACTATTTTGTTTACATCACAACCAACCCAAACAAAACCGTCTTGTAAATAGGAGTTACCAATAATCTTATTCAAAGACTTTGGCAACATCAGCAAGATATTCTTGATCACAGCAAAACGTTTGTCTCTAAATACAATTGTTGTCATCTTGTCTACTGGGAACATTTTCAGAACGTTCAACATGCAATAGCGAGAGAAAAAGAATTGAAGGGTTGGCGTAGGGACAAAGAAGCACGAAGGATCTCCCCATCGATCGCAACGCGGGGAGATCCTTCCTCACTGCGTTCGTCAGGATGACAGGAGGGGTCGTTTGTCAGGCTTGCCCTGAGCAACAGCGAAGGGGCGACAAAAAAGAGCTCGTCAGCGCTTGGCGAATATCGCGCGCCAGCAACCGCGCCAGGGTCACGGGCACCGCGTTGCCCAGTTGGCGCATGGTTTCACTCCAAGAGCCGTGAAAAACAAAGCTGTCTGGAAACGTTTGCAACCGCGCGCTTTCGCGCACGGTGAAATAGCGCACGGAGCCATCCGGGCGCAGCAGCATGTTCTCGCCGCCGGGAACGCCGTGAACCCCTGCCTTGAGCGTTTTGGCGGGCTCGTCCAAACAGCTGCCGGTGTGGCCCGCGTAAGCGCGCGCGCCCGTCTGAAAGCAGTGGTTTGCATAGAGCGCGGCGGCCTCGGGCTCTTGTTGGGGATCCGGCAGGTCGGCGATTGCGTCCCGCACCGTGCGCCAGGGGAACGTCGTCGGTTTTTCCAACGGCACTTTGTGGCGACCGCGTGGTTTGTCCAAGACAGCTCTCTCCGCCCGCGCGATCGCGTGACGTTCCCAGTAATCACCGGTTTGGGCTTGGTCCCACAGCAACGCCGCCGATGAGTGAGTAGGCCGTGGAAAAGACCATTGAACCTTTAGATCGGCTCTAACCCCCACGAAAAAAACGCGCTCGCGGCGTTGGGGCACGCCAAAGTCGGCCGCATTGAGAACTTGCGTCACAACGCGGTAATCGGGGTTGCCTCGGCCGCCGCGCGTGTGGTGGGCCTGCAGCCGTGCCAGGTGACTCGCCCACGTCTCGTCGGTTTTTCGCGTCAGGTCGGGATGGGTGAGCTGCAGCCGAATGGATTCAAAATAGTTGCCAAAGGCCCGACGTGTCAGCCCCTTTACGTTCTCGAACAGAAAGGCCCGCGGCCGCAGTTCCCTAATCGCCCGCACGGCTTGGGGAAACATGTCGCGGTGATCGTCGCGGCCGCGATGCCTGCCGCCCAATGAAAAGGGCTGGCAGGGAGGACCGCCCGAAACGAACTCGACGCCGCTTTTCAGCCCGCGGAAGTTCATCGTTCGCACATCCTTTTCCAACAGCGGCCACCTTGTCAAGGGGCGCAAACCCCTGTTTTGATTTTCGCGAATGGTGTCGCAGCAATACCGGTTCCACTCCACCGCCGCTACTGTCTTGAAACCGGCTCCGGCCACCCCCATGGCCAGGCCCCCCGCTCCGGCGAAGAGCTCGACCGCTTTCATTCTTTTTCACTCATGAATTTCTTGATTCTCCTTTCCAAACCGGCCTTGTCGCGTAGTTCGCATTCCCAGGCGATGAAGAATTTCCATCCCAACTTTTTCAACCGCTCCTGCTTTTCCA
>JBCCEG010000377.1:0-1935 GCA_039030455.1 Myxococcota bacterium
ATCTTAGACGCAACATGCATAACAGATGCAACAAGACTTAGACTATGCCAACTGTGAATATGTTTAGGAAAAAAATGCGTTCCTTTCAGAGCTGGTGAATCCGGCGAGACCCGAGGGAGGGCGCCAGCGTTGCTGGCGCCCGAAGGGGAAGGGGCGGGGCGGGACTCCGTCGGCGCGAGTGGCGGGAAGCGCAAGCGAGCGCAAGCGCGGGTCTCCGAAGGGCTCGCGCCTGCAAGGCGCGGCGGGGTCTCCCCAACCACTCGCGTGTTCTTCGAACACAAGGCTACGCCGACCCCGCCCCCGACCCCGACCACTCGCGCCTTGCGCGAGGGCGGGGCGGGGAGGGAGGGGAGAGCGGAGGGGCGAAGCGCGCTCTCCGGCCAACTGGCTCCTAACCCTAACGAATACCTTTGCATGTTGAAAACATGCACTCTTCAACATAGTCAAAGAGTGGACGGTGACGTCTCTTACGCGTGCCTAAAAAGAATTGACGAGGCAACGAAAGCTCGCGCATACATTTCTTACGGGCCTCTAACGAGCCTTAAACAAGTGATTACCGGTTTGTAAAGCGCAGCCGTATAGCGTTTCTTAAGTGCACTACCTTTAACTTTAATCCCAAGGCACCAAAGACCCGAGACCCGATCGGGGGTCTCGTTACAAAGGCCAGGTTCACTTCCGAGGTTGCTGGTAATTCGTGTTTGACGCGATTGACCCGCGTGTCCGGTGTGGAAAAAGGAGCCCGCAAAAAGGGGCTTCCCGATGAGACGACAAGCGGCCTGTCATAAGCATCAGACAGCCAGATTTTTCGGAGCAGCCGATTATCGAAGCGACAACTACGAGTGCTTGGCGCTTGATAAGGTCGATACCAAACGGGTTTGTGAGACTCTCCGTTTTTCCACATTGTCTTCTCCATCGACCTGAGGGTTTGGTCTCTGTTTCACAATATACAGTCACAAGCCCCTCGATATGGTCCGTTACCCGTTGCTTTTCACCCCTGCTTACGCAGATCGTTATTACGGGTTGACTTACTGCATCACGATTGTTCGTCCTATGCAGGTTGGTTTTAGAGTGCGTATAGCGTTTCTTACGCCAACAACGCGCTATCAGCAGCCTCGACGCACCTATGGTCCTCCTGCTGTCCCCAGCTGGTCGTTTCGCATCCCGGAGTAAGTCTGCTGGTTTCGCTGATAATGATCTAGTGAGGCGATGCTCGAGGTAACCTGACGGTCGCCCCAATAATAATAAACATTGGAATGAGTACGCTTTCAAAAAAAAGTAGGGGTCAGGGTCCAAACGCAGCATAACCTCTCGGCGGCACTGCGTGCCGGTCTCGGTTTAAAGTCGCTTTAGTACATAGATGCTTAGATGGTTATTGCGCATGCCGGTTGGTCCCAACCGGCGATGGCACCGCCCAAGCTCGCTGCATCCGGGTGAGTGTTTGCTCGCTGCGCTCGCAAACCGTGAGCCGCAAAGAAACCGACTGCTTGCTCGCTGCGCTCGCAAGCCCCTGCCCTCCAAACCGTACGTGACCATTTCGCGTCATACGGCTTTCTAAACATACGTGAAAGAAAACATTGGTGCTTGCAAACGTGTCGGCGAAGCCGCGGTAAACCGGGATTATTTACGGCGCTCGCTGCCTTCGGTCGCTCGCGCGGTAAACCGGTAAGAAACGAATGGTAAACCCCATGGCGATCGCCGAAGAAGTGGAACGAGCGTAAGCTGGCATGGCCAGACGTAGCCGGCCGCCCCCCGCCCCAACCCCGTTCGCCTCCCCTCCCTCCAGCGCTTGCGCGACTCCCCTCGCCCCCCTCCCCTCCCCGCCCCGAAGGGGTCGGGGTCGGGGCGGGGGAGCGATTGGCGTCCACTTTGTGGACTGCACTTCGGGGAGGAAAGGGGCGGGGTCGGCGAAAGCCTCCCCTCCCTCCCTCCCTCGCC
>JBCCEG010000378.1:0-1933 GCA_039030455.1 Myxococcota bacterium
CCCGCCCTCTTTGTCCCCTCCGGTCCACTCCGTGGACGCGGAGCGGATAAAGAGCATAAAGAGCAGGGGAGGGGAGGAAAGGGGCGGGGCGGGAGAGCGTAGCACTCGGAAGACAAGACCTTCGGGCACAATTGTCCACGAAATGGACGAGGACGTAGCCGGGCCATTTTTGTGAAAAAGCCGCTAGCACGTGTACAACCTCACGGCCGGCAGGCCGGTTTGGGGCTCACTGTGTTCGCTCGCTCGCTACGCTCGCTCGCGAACACCCTCATGCTTCGGGCGCAGTATTTTCAATAATAGAGCCGCGTGACAGGCGACTGTCTAGCACGGTTCGTAGAGGGCTTTAGTACCCCAAAAATCAAGATGCGCATCGCTTGTTAGCGAGCCTATCAGGCGCTTGCGGCTTCGCCGGATCGGCAGGGCGTATCGAATCACGCTTCTGGCGGGGGAGGGGAACTCTCCACTCGATATGACAATCAATATATTCGCCATTATTCTCTGCCCGGTACGTCGTGATTTTGTGCATTCCGTTCAAAGAGTAAAATACATTGCGGATTTATCCGTTTTATTTAAAACAAATCCGATATTAGCCCTCACATTAGCTTTAAATTTATTTTCAATGGCTGGATTACCGCCCCTCGCCGGATTTTGGGGAAAATACTATTTATTGTTCAGTGCCTTTAGTTGTGATCTTTATATAGTAGCTATAATTGGTGGAGTGGCTACAGTATTCAGTAGTGTTTATTATATTCGGCTTGTCCATATATCCTATTTTGAAAAAATCCAAAACCGATTGATTTTTGAACGTGTGCCTATACTCAACGCCTGAGTTCTTGGGTTAACCTTGTTATTTATTATTTTTATATTCCTCGCACCGGATCTTTTATTCTTAATTTGCCATAAAGCAGCACTTGCGCTGTGCTATTAGGTTGAGCGATGCTGCAGGGCGCAAAGGCCGTGTAACCGCTAACGCAAACAATCTTGGGCGCGCTTCTTCCGGGGCGCAAAAGGGTAGGCGGGGGGGATAAAGGCCCTTCCCTGAACCACGACCCGCGCTTGCGCGCTCGCAAGCTCTTTATCCCCCCGCGCCCTCATGCTTCGGGCGCGAGCGGAGACACTCTGTCTACTTTGCTCTTGCCGAACGCAGCGAGGCAAGAGGGAAGGAGCGGAGGACGTGCGCTTGCTCTTCCGGGCTGGTGTTTGCTTTACCGCGCGCAAGCACTTTGCGCCGAAGGAGACCGAAGGCGCGGAAGAGCAAGCGCACTGGCAAGAGCGCGACCTAATGCCAATTTTGTTTTGCATAGCCCTCTCACTCTTACTCTTTCCCGAACGTAGTGAGGGAAAGAGGAAGAGCAAGAGCAAGCTCACTTGGTGAAATTGGTAAACACGACAGACTTAAAATCTGTTCTCTTTGGGTTATCGGTTCGATTCCGATAGTGAGCATACAGCCAGTGCAAGAATGTGATTGCGCGTTGCGTCCGGGTCGCGGTAAGCTCCTACCGGCGGCACACTGCAAAGGTCCCACGATTCCACAGCCTCTGGGTTTTGCGTGTCTGCATGCAGTGCACACTCCAGGCCACAGTTGAGCGCAGTCAATTATTAAGTTGTATTGGGCGCGCCTGGCCGACCGCCCGCGCAAACGGGTCGGCGAAGCCGCGGTAAACGGCCGAAGGCCGCTATTGTCTCCGGCTTCGCCGGCCGTTCTCGTTCGTTCATTTTTTGAAGAAAAATAAACCAAAGACGGCGCCGTTGCCCGCCCTCCGGTGCTCGCCCCGAACGTAGTGAGGGGCGAGCACGCGGAGTGGTTGGGGAAAGAAGTGTGCCGACCCGCGCTTGCGCGAGACCCTCCGGTCCTCCGGTCCAGCGCTTGCCTTTCTCCCCCCCGCCCCAACCGCCGCCGCCCCGACCGTCGCGAAGCGGCCGGCGAAGCCGG
>JBCCEG010000379.1:0-1930 GCA_039030455.1 Myxococcota bacterium
CCGCGCTGCGCGAGGCGTTCACCACGTTGCAAGAACACGCCTGGACTCCGGCCGAACGCCGCGCCTACGTGCGCTCGATGATCGCCCGCACCGACCGCGAGATGCAGATGAGCTACGCGCGCCGGAAGGGACTGGAGAAAGGACGCGAAGAAGGACGCGAAGAAGGTCTACGGCAAGGCAAGTTGGACATGGCCCGCAATCTGCTCAAATCGGGCATGGATCCCAAGGCAATCGCCGCCGCGTCTGGCTTGGCTCTATCCGACATCGATAAGCTTGAGCGATCGTAGCGGGGAAAGACCGTTGAAGCATGACTTGGTTCTGGTCACAAAGTCGTGACAATCACTGCCGCCGTTGTTGTTCTCCACGTGCTGCTTTTTCTGGGAGGAGCTTGCCTAGGAAGTTTTCTGGGCGTGGTCGTTGACCGCTTAGGAGCTGCGGTCCCCGCAGAGCTTTGCTTTCCATCTCTAGCGTCTTCTCGAAACCCCTCGAAACCTTTGGAAACAGAGGGGTCCCCGCAAAGTATTTGCGTGAAACGCAAAACTTTTTGGGGGTGAAAATGTCATCGACAGGGCAAAAGATTTCCTCTAGCATCATGACAGGCCTCCGGCTTCGGGTTGGTTGTATAAAACCAGAAGATCACACGGAGGCCGCCTTGACAAGCCCGCCAAGGCAAAATTGTCCAAATCCAGCTCACAGGCCGATCAGGAACGTTCCCTTAAACGATATTCGTGTTAGGAGGAACAAAGGGGAAGTTTTAACTTTGCCTGATCGGGAAGTTATCGCTTTGCGCTAACAGGAAAACGATTGAGGGGTTGACGAATTTGAAAACTTATTTGTTGGGATTGGCATAAGCTGTCGGTTCAAGCATCTCACCCTGTTGAACGGGGTAGCCGTTGCACAACGCTGCAATGGGCAGCAGGCGCTTGCCGGGCAGCTGTGCGTGGGTGAACGCCACGGCGCCGCCTGCTGCGGCCACGATCAAGCGATCGTTCACTTCTAGAATAGTTCCAGGCGCGGGCGGCGGGTCGCTGTTTTTTCGCGAAGAATCTACCGGTTCGGCCACGCTCAAACGCAAGCAGGTGCCCTTGTGCCACGTGCGGCTACCGGGCCAAGGGTGCATGGCTCGCGTGTGATTCACCACGGCATGGGGCGGCTGAGCGAAGTTCACCAACCCCTCCTCCTTGCGCAGCAGGGGCGCGTAGGTCACTCCTTGGGTGGACTGAGGCGTGGCGGTCGCGCTGCCGTCTAAGATCCCCTCCAGCGCATCGGGCAACACTCTTGCCGCCAACGCGGCCAGGTCCGTGCCGAGCGACTCGGCGTTGTGAGAAGGTTGGATGGGGAGTTCGTGGGCTTGGTAAACATCTCCTTCATCCAAACGGGGCGTCATGCGCATGATGCAGATGCCCGTAGTAGAGTCGCCCGCCTGCAGTGCCCGTTGGATGGGCGACGCCCCCCGCCAGCGCGGCAGCAACGAAGCGTGCACGTTGACAAAACCGTAGGGCGGCGGATCCAGCAACGCCTTGGGAATAATGCGGCCGTAGGCGGCCACCACCGCCAAGTCAATGCGCGCGGCGCGAAATGTCTCGTGGAACGCGGCGCCTTCGTCGGTGGACTGTTTGAGCGTGATGGGTTGCGCAACGGGAATGCCCTGGGATTGAGCAAACAGTTTGACCGGAGGCGGTTGCAACCGCTTGCCCCGACCACCCCGACGGTCGGGTTGGCACACCACCAGCTCTAGGCTATGAGACCCGCGCGCACACCACTGATGCAGGCCTTGCAACACCGTGCGGGCGAAAGCGGGCGTGCCAAAAAAAGCGAGACGAAACACATTTTTTAATTATAAATTATGGATTATGAATTATGAGTTTCTTTTGTCGTCATGTTTGAGCGCTCATAATTCATAATTAATAATTCATAATTCTCCTCCTAC
>JBCCEG010000380.1:0-1930 GCA_039030455.1 Myxococcota bacterium
AAATAAGTGCCCAAGAGTGAAGTAAATATTGAGTGGGCATATTTATATATGTGTATATATGTAAATTATATGTATGGCCATCTCGGCCCAATTTGTGAGAAGAAGAAAAAAGAAGTAATTTTAAGTAAGTATAAAGGGGTTTGGTTATATAGAAGATAACCAAACGGAGCTGCGCAGAGCTCTAATTTTTGCCTACCTAAGAGCTAAAAGGCTTAGCTCCCGAGCCGGCGCTCGACTATCTAAAAATTGAGCCCGTGGGCGCTCGAAAAGGCAACTGCTATAACTGCGGTTAGCCAGGTCACTGGGCTGCAAACTGTCCAAAGAAACGACCGCCAGGATAGTCATCCCAGCTTGCTCGCCGCGACTTTGAGGTCGGAGCGGCCAACTGCGGCCGAAATTGGGTAGCCGTTGCCCATCGCCTTTGAGTAGCAAGCAAGGTCCGGCTCTAGACCGACTACACGGTGTGAGCCTTCCAAAGACAAGCGAAATCCCGCACGGATATCATCGAGAATCAGCAGGCACTCCGCGCGTTGGCAGGCCCTGTGAATAGAGTCCAAGAATGCCGGCTCGGGCATGGTTGACCCGACGAACAGCGGGTGGTGAAACGGGGTCATGACCAGTGCTGCAACGTCATCAGCGCAGGCCTTGAAAGCATCCTCTACCGACTGCGGGTCATTCCACTTGAACGTGACGATGTGCGCCCGGTCTTCGTCCGTGAGGCCGGCGTGTCCCGGCGTGCACCAAGGCGCGGAACCGTGATAGGCCGCCTCTGCCATCAGGATCTTCTGCCTGCCCGTATGCTCGCGCGCAACTTGGGTGCACCAGGTCGTCATATCCGAGCCGTTCTTTCCAAAAACACTCCATTGGGCAAAGTCGATAAGCTCGGTGAGTGTTTCGGCCAGCTCCACCATGTGCTCGGTCGGATGGTTGAAGCAGGTGCCGCGGCTTCGCGCCTCATCCACGGCCGCTTCTACCTCAGGATGACAGTGGCCCAAAATGACTGGGCCGTAACCGCACATGAAATCCAAGAATTCATTGCCGTCTACATCCCAGTACCGTGCGCCCTGTGCGTGCGCGGCGTAATACGGGGAGTCGCCCGGTTCTAAGAGCGCGGGAGTCACGTGCCCGTAGATGCCGCCTGGCACTACCCGTTGACCCCGCTCAAACAGGGTCATCGAGGCCCGGTACCGGGAGTTGTGCGCCTTGGCAATGGCGTTTTCGGTGTCAGAACGATGCGTCATCGAAGGTACTGGTCAATTCGATCCAAAAGTATGTCTAGAGTGTCCCCTAATGGCGTCAAGCCCGTCACCCTTAGGCGTCCCGAACCGATCGCGGCGAGCTGGTCCAACTTTCCACTGGCGGCGAGGCCCGCGGTTTCCAGATCGCTAAACTCGATGGTAAGTGTAGTTGGTTGCGGACAATGCCCTTGGCCGGCGACGAACTGTCTACCGTCAAAACCAAGCCAGCTCTGAACGTCTGCTGCCAATACGAAGCTAAAGTAGAACTCACCGTAGCGGCTCATCATACGGCCTGCTGACGGTTGGTGGTTTCCGAGTAGCGCCAGCGCGCGGGTCAGCAGCCCATTAAACAAGATCTTCGTTCTCACCACTTCGTACTCCGCATGCGGCACCATGACTTGGCTCAGACGCCGACTAAGCCGTGAGAACGCAGGGATGGCACGCACTTGGCGCCAGCCGCCCGTCGGCATGGGTGGTAACTTCGACGCCTTCGTAGCGCTGAAAACGTCAACTAAGTGTCGGTCACTTAAAAAACGTAGGTTTAAAGCGCCTTGGCTCGGCGCGAGTTGCGTTTTGACAACGTCGCCGTTGAAGGAGATGCAAGCGAATTGATTTTGGGTGCCTTGCAAATTTACGTGCCACATCCTTGTGCCCAGTAGTTCACGCGTGCTGCTATCGAACGCCATGAGGTC
>JBCCEG010000381.1:0-1918 GCA_039030455.1 Myxococcota bacterium
ATGGTCTTTAAGCTGATACAAAACGCCCAAAAGCGCTGGTTCAAATTGCAACACGCCGACAAACTCAAACAACTGCTAGAAGGAAACGTTTTTGTGAACGGAGAGGTGCAACAAAAAGATTCTGACAGGGAGGCCGCCTAATGCCCCCGTACACAACATTTGACAATAGCCCACTGCAAAACTATTTTGAAAACAGACTCTTAGTCGGATGAGCGGCTTGGAGAGTGCGGGTTTGGCATTACCGTCAACCCACTTCCTTGCATTCAGTGGGTTCGACGATCCGTCGCACGCGCGCGGTGATCGACGTGCAAATTTCGTAGGGGATCGTGCCGCACAAACGCGCCAGTTCCCAGACGTCGATGGACTCATCGCCCTGTCGGCCCAGCAACGTGGCGTGAGCACCCTGCCGACAGCTTTCCTCTCCCCGCCGACGTTGCACGTCGGTGACATCCACCGTAGTCAGGTCCATGGAGACGCGGCCCACAATCGGAGCCCGTTGCCCGCCGATCAGCACACAGCCTCCGTTTGACAGCAGTCGGTTGTAGCCGTCGCCGTAGCCAGCTGCCAGCACGGCGATCTCCGTGTCGCGCTCGGCACGCCACGTGCCGCCGTAACCCACGCGAGCGCCCTTGGGGATCCGTTTACGGAGAAGAATGGGGGCTCGCCACAGCAGCACTGGGCGGAGGTTATCTTGTTCGGTGTTTTTGACGGATCCCGCCGAAGCGATCTGCTCGTGATCTCCCGGGGCAGAGAGATTAAGTCCGTAGAGCAGTCCGCCCGGCCGCGCCCACCAACAGGGTTGTCGCGCCGGATGATCCAGCAGTCCCTTGCCTTGGTGGTAGCCGCGAAAGATCGCGCTGCTGTTTGCCATATGAACAACTTGAGGCGAAAGTCCCATTTGATAGGTCCGATGAAGCGCTTGGCCAAAGAGCTTGATTTGACAACACAGCGATGTATCGTCCCATTCATCCGCGTCGGCGAAGTGGGTGCACATGCCGTGCAGGTGCAATGCGGGAGACTGCTTGATCCGATCAAGCGCGTGGGCAAGGGAATTTGTTCCCTCATGCAGCGTGACTCCCATGCGGGACATGCCCGTGTCTACCTTGAGGTGCACGGGGTAGGGTTGCGTTGCGTGAGCGCGTGACAGGTGCTCGTGGAGCACTTGAATTTCACGCACGCTGGAAAGCAGCGGAGTGATCTCCAAATCGACGAGAATCCTTGGTGACTTCACCCAGCTGGTGTCCGCCAACAAAATGGTGCCGGTGATGCCCGCCTCGCGCAGCGCGGCGGCTTCGTGCAGCGTCGCGACGCCAAAGCGAGTTACACCGGCTTGTTGCAACGCTTTGGCAACGATTGTGGCGCCATGGCCGTAGGCATTGCTTTTCACCATGGCCACCACGGCGCTGCCGGGGCAGTGCCGTTTGACGACGGCGAGATTGTGGGTGAGAGCGTTCGTGTCGATGATTGCGTGGCACCACTTACCGATCACGCGGGGTTCTCCAGCAGGTGTGCCAGGGAATCAGGAGGAATGCGATGTCCCACGTAAAAGGGACCGAATTCAGCGTACCGTGCGCTGACCTCGTCGAAGCGCATGCTGGTGACAACGTGTTTGAAGACGAGCGGATCGTCCGCGAACAGTGTTACACCCCACTCCCAATCGTCCAGCCCAATAGCGCCCGACACCAGCTGTGTGACGCGATCGAGGAATTTTTTCCCCGACACGCCGTGTTGTCGCATGAGTGCCCGCCGCTGCTCCAGTGGCAGCAGGTACCAGTTGGCCCCGTCGCGTCGACGCTTATTCATGGGGTAAAAACAGACATGGGATTTCCGAGGCAATGCTGGAAATAGACGGGCTTGCACGGCTTGTTGCCGTTGTGGGTCGGGCTTTTCGGATCGGGCCACCACATAGTTGCTCAAC
>JBCCEG010000382.1:0-1917 GCA_039030455.1 Myxococcota bacterium
CCATCGGTTGCTCGATCTGATTCAGCCCGATCGCGTTCACGTGTTGGCCGGCGGGCGTGTTGTCCAATCCGGCGGTGGAGAGCTGGCGCAACGGGTGTTGGCGGAGGGTTACTGCCAGGTGTGCCAGGAGAATACGCCGTGACGTCGGGCACGTTTCCACAGCTAGACGTTCAAGGGCTGCAAGACTGTATCGCGGCCGAGCCGTCGCGGCCCGATACGCAGCAGCGTGCTGTCCAACGGGTGTTAGCGGATCTCCCCGCCAAGAGCGTGTGCGACAGGGTTGTCTTAATGGATGGGTCACTGCGTGACTTTGCTCCCACATCTTCCGGTGACCTCTCCCCTTGTCACCCCCGCGAAGGCGGGGGGCGTGGTGGGCCACAGGGTTTTTTGGATAGTAAAGACGCGATGAATCGCATCTCTACGACGGTGGGGATAACATCCTCTTGTCATTCTGAGCGTCTTTCCTGTCATTCTGAGCGAAGCGAAGAATCTCCTCGAGTTGCGTCCCCTTTTGTCACCCCCGCCCCTGTTCGGAGCCAGGGGCAGGCTCCGGCGGGGGTCCGTGTGGATTCCCGCTTTCGCGGGAATGACAAGGAAGACGGGAATGACAGGGAAGACGGGAATGACAGGGAAGGCGGGAATGACAAAGAGGAGAGCGTGGCTCCCGTGGAAATCACCGTCCCGCAACCCGCAGACCGACAAAAGGGAGTGGCCGGGACTGTTAACTCCCTGCTCCTCGCTTGCATCGGCACGCGGCCGGAGTGCGTGCTCCATCCGCGTGTGATGCTGCGGTTGCAACCCAACAGCCGGTTGGATTTGGTGGAGTGGCACGCGGCGGCGACCTCGGAACGCTATACATCCAACTCCGTGCTCCATGTGGTGCTGGAGCCGGGCAGTTGTTTGCGTCACACGCGTGTCGTGCGCGAAGGCGAGGCGGGGCAACATAAGGGGCATGTGGCTGTTGTGCAGCATGCCCACAGCGCGTATCAATTAACGGACGTTGCTGTCGGCGGTGCTTGGCGACGCACGCGGGTGACCGTGGATTTGTTGGAACGGGGCGCCCACTGTCGTTTGCACGGCTTAGACGTGGCTTGGGGCAAGCAGGCCAGTGCCCATGACATGACAGTGCGACACAGCGCGCCCGACTGTAGCAGCGATCAGCTGTGCAAGGGCCTTTACGCGGGCGAGTCACGCGGCGCGTTTCACGGGCTTGTGGCGGTGCCGCCGGGTGCCGCGGCAACGAACGCGCGGCAGCTGAATCGCAATTTGCTGCTGTCACCCGCCGCGCACGTGTGGACACAACCCCAATTGGAAATCGAGACGGACGCCGTGACCTGCAGCCACGGCGCCACGGTGAGCCGGCTGGACGATCAGACGCTGTTTTATTTCCGATCGCGCGGCGTGGCCCCCGATCGCGCGGCGGGTTTGCTGGCCAACGGCTTTGTCACCGAAGTTATCGACGGCGTTCAACCCGCTTGGGCCAAATCCTTCGCGCGGCCTCACGTGGACAGGGCGCTGGGGGAGTGTTTGGGCGGATAGGCGCCGCGCGGGCGGCGGTGCTTTCCTTGCGGTCGTGGAATCCGTGTTAGTCAATCCGTGATCCCGCCACCTTTCTGAATCGTCTTCTTCCATTCGTCCGTAAGACCCGTCGCGCCGCGAAAGTCGGCTCCGTCCAGCCACAACGGCGACCGGCCCCCGATCCAGCGAACGCGCCAGCGGATTTTTGGTTGCCACTCCACGTCGATCACCTTCACGGTGTTGTCCTCACTTGCCGACGCGAGAGTGGAGCCGTCTGGGCTGAACGCGACGCTCCGGACTGGTCCGGCATGCCCCTTGATTGTGCGCAGCAGCGTGCCGTCGTCGGCCCGCCACAGCTTCACGGCGCTGTCATCACTCGCCGACGCGAGAGTAGTGCCG
>JBCCEG010000383.1:0-1913 GCA_039030455.1 Myxococcota bacterium
CCGGAGTGGAGCGGAGTCTCTCCGGCTCCGCCGGCAGCTTCGCGACGGTCGGGGGGGATAAAGGCAAGCGCTGGCGAGTGGCGGGGTCGGGAAGCGCAAGCGGTGCCTTCGGCACAACCCCGCCCCGACACTCGCTCCCCCGCCCCGACCCCTTCGGGGAGGGGAGGGGGGCGAGGGAGGGGAGTCGCGCAAGCGCTGGCGGCCCGGTCCACTTTGTGGACCGCAGGCGTAAGAAACGTAAGAAGGGGAGACATCCGCCGAGGGGCTCGCACCTTTCGGCTCTGCCCAATGCTTGCCTGCCAGGAGGCGAGAGTACTACGTGCTCGCTGGCGCTACGCGTCGTTCCCGAAGGGAAAGGAGGGCGGCGAACGTAGTGAGCCGCACCGGAAGACCTCGTGATTTGGCGAAGCCAAGGCTAACCTTTAAGGCTATTGCGCAAGCAGTTTGTTTGGTGGCCCACTCGCTGCGCTCTTTTCTTACGCCTCTTACAATATAAGGGCGAGTCAGGGGGTCTCTCCGGCTCCGCCGGCAGCTTCGCGACCGAAGGCGGGTGGCGCAGCCGCCGCAACAAAAAGTGTTCGACACATCAACCGCGCCGTAGTACAATTGGGTACGTTCTTTAGAGCGCATAACAACAACAATAATAGTTCCCACAGCGACCGCCGAAGTAGCCCCTTCGGGGCAAAGAGCCTGAAGCGCGACCGATGCGCCTTGTACCCTGAGCAACTCGTGACCTTTACGCGCTGGTGCGCTATAGCCAGGCTTGGCGCTAGCGTATTAATGTTTTTTATTTTGAGCGTGCGCGCAAGCAAAAACTAATGGGTCAGGTCTTGTCTTCCGCGTAGCACCCGGTCCGGCGAAGCCGGACCGCAGCCGGACCGTAGCACTCGTGCGCCCGCGCCACGTTTGGGTTCGTTATGTTGGGCGCAGCCTTTCCAAAATTTTTTTGCTTGCGCAAGCAAAACCTATAAGGCCGCGACCTTAGTCTGTTTGCGCGCTTGCGTACCGCAGGTGCGCTGTCCCCCGCCAGTAGGGCTACGCCCATCTCGTGGTGGCGGCATGCACGTAAAGACAGCAGGTCACTAACCACAAGACATTTGTGGGGGGGTAGCTTTATCCACACGCTAGAGGGTAGGATGGGGCAATAAGCGAACAGCTATCCGTAACGGATGGGATATGCAGACGTACCTTCGCTCAAAAATGCACATCGCCGGCCTTGCCTCGCCTTTGGCGAGCAAAGCAGGTCTTGGGTGCACTTGCCCGGCTACGCCGGGCAAGTGCACGCATGCGCGGCCTGGCGCTTTAGGTACTTGGCGCCAACGCTTTTTGGGCGAGGAGCCGTATGAGGCGAAAGCCTCACGTACGGTTCTGTATTAGCGGGAAAGCGGTGATAACCGCTTGCCGACTATACCATTCTTCTAGTGCGACATGAAGCTTTGCTGGGCCGCGCGGTTACAAACCGCCTGATGTGTAACCTCACCAGAACCTAGGAACCCGAAAGCCGCGTAAGCGAACATTTAACCGGCACGTAATGTATAATTTTTTACGCTGCGACTTAAAGATTAAAGACCCCCAGAGACGAGTGAGTGCAAGCGCATTTCGGGCTCTTGGGCGTGGCACGCTTGCGTCCACCCCCGCTGCCCGGCTGCGTTCCTTCGGAAAGGGCAGTCCGAGTGCGTAGGAGTGCGTATGTCTCCGCGCAGGAGTGCGTAGCGCCGGCGAAGCCTTTCCCCTGCGGTCCACTCCCTTTCTTACGGGCCACGCGTAGGGGTGCGTATTTGTGCGACTCTGCGTACTGGTGCGCAACAGGCTACGCCGGCCCCGCCCTGCTCTGCTCGCGCCTGCAAGGCGGTCCACTTCTCCCCTTCTCCCCGCCGCCCGCCCCTCCGGTCCCCCCTTCGGGGGGACGCGGA
>JBCCEG010000384.1:0-1911 GCA_039030455.1 Myxococcota bacterium
GAACGGTGTTGTTGCCCCCTTCGGGGGCAACTTAGCGAACCAACCAAGGAACCAAGCACCAGGGGTGAGGGTCGCGAACCAAAGTCGCTGCTCCACGGTCGCTGCTAAATGGTCAGCTTCTCTCACCCCAAACCAGCCAAGGGAACCTACTGCTTTAGCAGCGACCCTTACGCTTGACCAGCTTAAGCTGGTTTGGTCCGAAGGACCAAACGGTGTGCCCAAGCGCCAACCACCCTGCCGATCCCCCACCCACTCGCTTGCAAAACGAGCGCGGCGCTGGTGAATGCAAAAGAGTTAATAGCGACCCTGGTGCAGCTTCTTCGAATCTGCACGGGCGCTTCCGACCTGAGCGTTCTAAGAAATTGTAGTTCGGTGTCCCTGAACGAGCTCAGGGAAACGTGGTCGTGAAAATCCGATGCGCTTATTCCTTGATTACTCGGTGTAGGTGTTGTTACTAGGTCAAAGCCGAGGCGGCGCGAAACAACCTATCTAGCGCCCTGGATACTGGTTTATTCTTTAAAAAACTCGCCGAACGCGAGCAACAGCCCCTCCGCGAGCTTCAGTCTAATGGGTTTGTAGGGTCGCTGCAAACACTTGATTCGCCCCGTGGCACAAAACCCTCGTTGGAGCGCACTTTATACTATATATTAACAGCGAGGGCGGCCACTCGCTTCGGGAATGCACTAGTGAACCGCACTCTAAGGGCCAAAGGCAACTGGTCTAGGTAAAGGACCTACCTACATTCCACTTAGGTCGCAGTTCAGTCGGCCATCCATGATCGCCCAAGGGTCACACTCTGGCACAAAGTGAATTGGGCTTTTCGGCACGTTTCCGGAGGCCCGGGTAGACAACCGGGCTGGTTCACTAAACGTTAACCATCAATAGCGCCTTCGCTTTTTTATACTCGTCACACGTCGACGGTGGAGCGAGCGTAGGGAGTTATAGGCTAATTGCCCCCGTAGGGGGCAATTAGGTTGTTTCGCCGACCGTGAATCCAACCCCCCAGGATCAGATGCTATGACATGGCCCTCCAACAATTTGGCCACCGCCCGGGGCGTAGGCCCGTTCATTCTCCCGACGGGACCCTCCAGGGTCGCTGCTAAAGGTCGTTGGTAGAGCAATAATTCGGTTTAACTCGCGCTCCTCGGCGGCAGCGACCCAGATCGAATGGGCCGAGCGCGCGCACCAAATGAGTGGACACGTACCTATGCGCCCCACGGCCATTGAGCTAGCGTGGTTGGCGCTTGGGCACTTCAGCTACGACCTTGACTGTTCCTCATTGCAAAGCAAAAATGGCTTTAGCTTGACCGTTCGCTGGGCGAACCGGTGGCTCGCTCATTCGTGAACTCCCCGGGTTCGTTCTTTAGCAGCGAGCTGCGGGTGGAATTCCACAGGGCGTCCTGCTCGGCTCAGTGGCCATGTACGTAGCGAGTACTTCAGTCGATCCCCAGCTGGGGAAGTACGTAGTACACCAGTGGAGCGCCAACCTTGCCGAACTATTGTCGGCACGTAAGCCAAAGGATGGAACAATAGAGGGAATCCGTACTGCTGCTGAGGTACCTAGACAAAGTAAAAATTATTTATAATAATTTAAACTATCGGGCCCTCGGGGCAGCAAACCCGATGGTCGAATGTCGTACAAGCACTACAGTCGGACGACACCAAATTAAGAAAACAGAGAGCGATGACACGCCCTTACTATAGGATATAAAAAGACTCGTTTGCTGACGCCCAAGGGCGGTTGGGTGAGCTGAGCGAACCAACAGGGGTGAGCGAAGCGAACCAACAGGGGTGAGCGAAGCGAACCAGTGTGCAAGCTCGCTACCCTCGCTCCAGGCTCGCTGCTAAAGCGGTTGTGCCAGCTGAGCTGGGGATCCTCTGTTCACTTGCAGCCAAAGGGTGGCTGCAACC
>JBCCEG010000385.1:0-1910 GCA_039030455.1 Myxococcota bacterium
CCTGTCGTGGATACGTTATGGCGTGTTTGCCCCGCTACAGTCGCCCCCCGCCCGCCTACCGTTCGTACGGTCACCCCCCGTGCAAGGGGCATCGTTAACTAAATGGTCAGCATTGCGGGACCATTATTTGGCTGCGGGGGCGATCGTTAAGTTATCCACAGTTCCCACGCACAGCTGTGGTGCCTTTTTAGTGCCCAAACAGGATGGGGGCGTCCGCCTTGTAGTCGACTTGCGCCCTGTCAATCAATACTTCACCCCGTTCAAACTTACTTACGAATCGCTAGCTTGGCTTCGAGATGTCCCTACGGACGTCCTCGCGGGTGCTTCGATTGACTTGCAGGATGGGTACCATCATTTTTGCCTCCACCCCGAGCTCCGCCCCCTGTTCAACTTAAACGCTAACGGCGAGCATTTTTAGTGTGTGGCCTTGCCTTTTGGGTGGAATCTTAGTCCCTGGACGTTTACCAAGTTGCTCCGGCCACTGATCGCCGCGCTTCGTTCCCCCCACCTTACCGAGTTGCCCGCCACTTACCTTATCCGACCCTTGCGGGCAATCACTGCGTCGATTTATCTCGATGACCTCCTCGTGCTCTTACGTCGTTCGGACCACGGTCCCACCGTGATGGCCGCCGTTCGCGAGCTGTACACTGCGTTGGGACTATCTATCAAGCTTTCTAAATCCGTCCTGGACCCCGTGCCGCGTCTCATGCACCTCGGGGTCGTGCTGGATATCCCTCGCAAGCTATTGTCACTGCCGGAAACAAAACGCCACCGTATTTCCCAACTTACCAAATCGCTACTTGCAGCTGCTCTAACTCCGCGTAATCGTCGTTGTGTCTCCCGTCGCGTGTTGGCCTCCGCTGTCGGCTATTTTCAATCGTGCTGCCCGTGTCTTCCGTTCGGCCGTTTCTACCTCACCCGGTTGTACGACTCCCTCGGCTCTGGTACCGACTTCGACCGTCTCGTCCGACTTTCTGCCAGGGCCATCAGCGATCTCCGCGGTTACTGGGCTCGGCTCCATGACCATACTACCGACCGTCCTTGGGGGCACCCGGTTCGTACCACCGTTCTCTGTACTGATAGTTGTACGGCAGGCTGGGGCGGTTGGGTGTCATTGCCTTCCGGTATTATGCGTCTTCGGTAATCTACTTGGCCAGCAACCGGGGTTGCTTCACGGCACTCTAACTACCTTGAATTGCGTGCCGTCCGCGAAGCTTTGTGCTCCTTTGATTTATCGCATCGCTTTGTCCGGGTTTTCACCGACAACACCGCCGCCGCCAACATTATTAACAGTTTGTTTTCCCACAGCTCCGTGTGTCGCGACGAGGTCCGCCAGCTCGTACTTGAGCTGTGCTAGCGCCAATGCCACATTCGCGCGTACCACGTTCCGGGCGCGGAAAATGTCGTCGCTGACTACCTGAGCCGCGTCAACACTGCAATTCAAATTGTCTCCCCTCCCGTTTTTGCTTGGGTCCGCGCCAACTTCGATCCCACTGTCGATCGTTTTGCCGCCGCTTCCGACACCCAGCTCCCTCTGTATAACTCTTACTTGCCCGATACTGCTGCCCTTGCTATCGACGCGTTTGCCTCGTCGGATTGGACCTCCCAGCGTAACTGGTGCCACCCCCCACCGCACATTCTTCCGAAGTTAATCCACTTTCTTCTGACTTCGGAACCTACGACCCCAGCGCTCGTTTATGCCCCGTACTGGCCGGCCACCCTTTGGTACTCTCGTGCGTACTACAGTGCCGCCTAGGTCATCCGTCTGCCTCGTTCGACTCCTTCTCTCACAACCGCCGTCCCGTTCGATTACTTACTTATGGGTTTCGCCACTGCACTCCAGGGTCCACCCCTACCCCAATCGTGGCATCGGCTCCGCTGACCGGCTAGGAACGGGTGTCACGCCTTCG
>JBCCEG010000386.1:0-1903 GCA_039030455.1 Myxococcota bacterium
CAGCGAAGCTGGCGCCCTTTCCGAAGGCGCGGGGCGGGGGGGATAAAGGCAAGCGCGGGTCTTTTTCCCCCGCGAAACCCGGCGAAGCCGGAGACCCCGACCCCGGCCCACGACCCGTGCTTTTGCTTGCGCACCTTCGGTGCGCAAGCTAAAGGACCGGAGGGAGGGGCGGGGAGTCGCGCAAGCGCTGGAGTGCGCTCTTTATCCTTTTGTTTCTGCGAAACGAAAAGCAGAAATAGTGGTTCGGAGGGGAGGGGAGTGTAGTCACGCAAGCGCCGAGCACCGTCAATTACGCGAGCAGTTCTAAAAAAACAATCGCTGTAGGCCGGTCTGCTGCGCAGACCGATACCCGCGGCTGCTCTGCTCCGCTCTGCTCCCCCCTTCGGGGGGAGCGGAGCAGAGCGGAGGGGAGCGGAGGGCGCGGGGGGATAAAGAGCTTGCGAGCGCGCAAAGCACATCGCGGCTTCGCCGCCTGACCGTCTCACGAGCCTTCCCTTTGTTTTCTCGCTCGCCCCGCCCGACCGGTACTACTCGCCCCTCGCCGGCATAGCCGGGGGGGGCAAAGAGTAGTCGCGCAAGCGCTGGCGAGGGGACGCGGAGTGCCTAAGAAAAGAGACCGTCGCTCGAAAACCCAAACCCGTACCCGCACACTAGTTAGCCTCTGTGGAAGCGAGCCCTCGGTTGGGAGCAACCAGGCTTTTGACAACTCACAACCAATTACATAATAAAGAAGACAACTTATGCAAATGCCTCAAAAGAAATTCATTAAATTGGTATTAAATACCACCTCACAATCAGTAGTACGCGATAAAAAATTTCTCATACCGCTGCTCGCAGCACTGGAGCTTATTTCGGGTCGACGACCCAAACGTACTTATGCTAAAAAATCGGTCGCGAGCTTTAAAGTGCGTAAATGGCAATGTATTGGGTGCAAAGTAACACTGCGTGGCAACAAAATGTTTAATTTTTTAGAAAAATGTCGAATAACTATATTACCACGTCTACAAAATTTTCAAAGGTTTCGATCTAGCATCGTCGACTGCCGAAAAAGTTTAAATTTTGGGATCGATAATCTATTAATTTTCCCAGAATTAGAAAATAATTTTGAACTATTTGAACAGGTTAAAGGTGTAAATATCTCAATAATTGTAACATCATGGTCGTCCACGATAAGGGGTAGGTCGGACAACTCACACTTGCTCACGTACTTCGTGTAGTCGCGACAGCTACACATATTATACGGCTACTCGCCCAGCGAGCACTCGTAGGCGCTTGGGCGACTGCTCTTCCCCGCGCTTGCTCTTACTTGCGCGCGCCGAACGTAGTAAGGCGCGCGCAAGGGGGGCGCCGTAAAGGGTGCGGCGCCGTTCCTTCGGAAAGGGCCCCCTGAACCACGACGCGCGCGCGGTGGACGCAAGCACAGCCTACTTGTTCGCGCAGCTTTACCCGGCTACGACCTCGCGCCTTGCAGGCGCGAGCGTGCCCGAAGGTCTTGTCTTGTCTTCCGATTGTCTTGTATTGTCTTTGCTTGCTCGCTGCGCTCGCAAGCCAATACCGTAGGGCCCCCTTCTTTGCCTTCGGGAACGAGCGTAGCACCCCTACGCGTGGCCCGTAAGAAAGGCAACGGCCAACCGCAGCACTCGGAGGGGGAGTCCGAGTGATACGCGTGCCGCGGGTCTCGTTCGTTCCTCGCCCCTCACTGCGTTCGGGGCGAGCAACCAAAGAAGGCGCCGCCGCCTACCCTTTTGCGCCCCGGAAGACCTCGCTGCGCCTTGCTCCGCCAGCTTGCGCGCGGTGCCGGTCTGCTTTTCGTTTCGCAGAAACAAAAGTGCGGTCCGCCAGCGCTTGCCGCCTTCGGCGAGACCCTTCGCCCCTTCGGTCGCGAAGAGGCCGGCGAAGCCGG
>JBCCEG010000387.1:0-1896 GCA_039030455.1 Myxococcota bacterium
GACGCGGGCGCGGACAAGAACACGACCGACAAGGACGGTTGTAACGCCCTGCACGCGGCGGCGTTTTCACCTTCCGAACACGCGCCGCGAGTCGTGCAAACACTGCTAGACGCGGGCGTGGATAAAGATGCCACTAATAACGACGGTTGGACCGGCCTGCATCTGGCGGCGCTGAATGAATCCAAACACGCCCCGCAAGTCATCAAGACCCTAATTGACAACAGCGTGGACAAAAATGCTACCACCAAGAACGGTTGGACCGCCCTGCACCTGGCGGCGCAGAATGAATCCGAACATGCTCCACAAGTCATCAAGATCCTAATTGACAACGGCGTGGACAAGAACGCGACCGACAATGACGGCTGGACCGCCCTGTTCATTGCCAAGGCATGGAACAGGCAACGGGTCATCCAGCTGCTTGAGTCGAATAAAGCGCTGAGACAGCAAATAGAGCTTACGCAACAGCAACCCAAAACCCTTTTATCAACCGACCAGAATCTTGGCGGACAGCGAATTTCCAAAAACGAAAGCGACGATGACGACGATGAAAAAGACGATGTGAAGGAAAGTAGCGATACCCAATCACACATCGTAGAGCTGTTCGGAGGCCTAACCAACCTTTCGGCGCTGTGCCAAGCCGTCTGGAGCAACAACGAAGCACAAGCGCTGCGGGCGTTGCGCGATCCAAATGTCGCCGTCAACGAAAAGTGCACCGAGCAAGAAGCCACCGCCCTGCACCTGGCGGCGTTTTATGGGAATGCCCGAATCAGTCAAACACTGCTAGACGCGGGCGTGGATAAAGACGCTACTGATGACGTCGGCCGGACCGCACTGCACCTGGCGGCGCAGAATAAATCCAAACACGCCCCCCAAGTCGTGAAAATCCTACTCGATGAGGGCGTGGACAAAGATGCTAGCCAAAAGGACGGTTGGACTGCCCTGCACGCGGCGGCAAGGTATAATTCTTCCGAACACGCCCCGCGAGTCGTGCAAGCACTGCTAGACGCGGGCGTGGACACAGACGCCGTTGACAACAGCGGCAAAACCGCGTTGGACATTGCCAAAGCGAGGAACAAGCAACGGATCATCGAGCTGCTTGAGTGAGCATATAACGCTGTGTTGGCAAGGCGCCCGCAAGGGGCATCCGCCACGTCGTCGCGGCGTGTCCACAACAACACCTGGTGCCCCGCCCCACTCAACACAACGGCCAGCGCCGTGCCAAAGGCCCCCCCGCCCACCACGGCCGTCCGCAAGCGCTCACCGCCGTGCGTTGCCATGGGTTGATGTTCGCTTTGCATGACCACTCTCACACCTCGCAATTCGATGAACTGCCCGCATTGTGTCACACGGGGTTGTCGCGTGCCCGTCCGCGATCCACTCGGCTTGCTTCATCCACGTTACAAACCTTCTCAATGGCGCTCATGCAATCCAAAACGCATCGCGGGTTATCGCCGCGAACATGTCTTAATGTATTGCATGCGTCGCGGCGATCACGACCTTGTATTGGTTAACGCGGCCAAAACCAATACAACAAGCACCCAATACAATTTTCTTTTAAGACAACAAAGTCCCAGACCGCCCACCCGATCACAAAGGCGATAGCATTTCGCGAAAAAACATTCCCTACCTTGTCATCCCTGCCTCCTTTGTCATCCCCGCGAAAGGTTGTCATACCAATCCCCGAAAATAGGTTTACAAAATCGACAACCCCCTTGCGCTCGCCGTTCCCGTCTTTTCTGGATCCCTGCTTTCGGGGCCTTCCAAAAAGGTCCCCGCGCTGCTTTTCCGATGAAAAGTTGGCGAAATGCCCCAAAATGGATCCCTGCTTTCGCAGGGATGACAGGGTGGGGTGATCCGCTTCAAACCTGGATAAAAACGAGAGCCCAACAAAAAATC